>NZ_JAGIQL010000066.1 GCF_017813245.1 Streptomyces montanisoli | reverse complement strand
ATCGGCGCTGTCAGCCGGCCGCGCAGCCCTGCGTGGCGGGGAGCGGTGCGGGCACGCCGATGCCGGGCAGGCCCAGCATGACGCCCTGGGGCGCGGCCTGCTCCGCGGTGCGGCGCTCCCAGGCGTCGCCCGCCCTTGTGCGGCGCACGCGCGTGACGGGACCCTGCGCCAGCAGGTGGTGCGGGGCGGCGTAGCTGATGTCCACGGTGACCATGTCGCCAGGACGCACGTCCTCGTCCGGCCTGGTGAAGTGGACGAGGCGGTTGTCGGCGGCGCGGCCCGAGAGGCGGTGCGTCTCGCCGTCCTTGCGTCCCTCGCCCTCGGCGACCATGACCTCCAGGGTGCGACCGACCTGCTTCTTGTTCTCCTCCCAGGAGATCTCCTCCTGGAGTGCGACCAGGCGCTCGTAGCGCTCCTGAACCGTCGCCTTCGGAATCTGCCCCTCCATCTCCGCCGCCGGGGTGCCGGGCCGCTTGGAGTACTGGAAGGTGAACGCCTGCGCGAACCGCGCCTCGCGCACGACGTGCAGCGTCTGCTCGAAGTCCTCCTCGGTCTCGCCGGGGAAGCCGACGATGATGTCGGTGGAGATCGCGGCGTGCGGGATCGCGGCCCGCACCTTCTCAATGATGCCGAGGTAGCGGTCCTGCCGGTACGAGCGGCGCATGGCGCGCAGCACGGTGTCCGAGCCGGACTGGAGCGGCATGTGCAGCTGCGGCATCACGTTCGGTGTCCCGGCCATCGCCGTGATCACGTCGTCGGTGAAGTCGCGCGGGTGCGGCGAGGTGAAGCGGACCCGTTCGAGGCCCTCGATCGCACCGCACGCGCGCAGCAGTTTCGAGAACGCCTGCCGGTCGCCGATGTCGGACCCGTACGCGTTGACGTTCTGGCCGAGCAGGGTGATCTCGGAGACGCCCTCGCCGACCAGGGCCTCGATCTCGGCGAGGATGTCGCCCGGCCTGCGGTCCTTCTCCTTGCCGCGCAGCGCGGGCACGATGCAGAAGGTGCAGGTGTTGTTGCAGCCGACGGAGACGGACACCCACGCGGCGTACGCGGACTCGCGGCGGGTGGGCAGCGTGGAGGGGAAGGCCTCCAGCGACTCGGCGATCTCGACCTGCGCCTCCTCCTGGACGCGCGCGCGTTCCAGCAGGACGGGCAGCTTGCCGATGTTGTGCGTGCCGAAGACGACGTCGACCCAGGGCGCCTTCTTCAGGATCGTGTCGCGGTCCTTCTGCGCGAGGCAGCCGCCGACGGCGATCTGCATGCCCGGCCTGCGGGTCTTCGCGGGCGCGAGGCGGCCGAGGTTGCCGTAGAGCTTGTTGTCGGCGTTCTCCCGGACGGCGCACGTGTTGAACACGACGACGTCCGCCTCCTCCTCGCCCTCGGGAGCGCGCACGTAGCCCGCTCCCTCGAGCAGCCCCGAGAGCCGTTCCGAGTCGTGGACGTTCATCTGACACCCGTAGGTGCGAATCGCATAGCTTCGGTTGACGCCCACGGTCTGGCTCGGGTCACTGCTGCTCATGCGCACAAGGGTAGGCGCTGGGCGCGGGGCGCCGGTCCGCGCCCGCTCGGGCCCGGCGCCGACAGCGACCCCCTCCCCCGTCCGAGTGAATTCGGGTGCGTCGTGGTGGACGGCGCCGCACCACCCGCGGCCGGTGCCGGAGGACGCTTCCCCGGTACTGTCCACACTGTCCACGGGGCCGGGAGGACGGAGCACCACCCATGACCGGAGTGCCGGCGGCCGCGCGGCCGCAGCGGGCGGTGCGCGAGCACGGCCTGGTGGTGCTGGACCACGTGGACAAGCACTACGGTCCGCTGCACGTGCTGAAGGACATCGACCTGACCGTCGCGCGCGGTGAGGTGGTCGCGGTGATCGGGCCGTCGGGTGCCGGCAAGTCCACTCTGTGCCGGACGATCAACCGCCTGGAGGCGATCGACTCGGGGTCGATCAGCGTCGACGGCCACCCCCTGCCCGAGGGAGGCAGAGAGCTCGCGAGGCTCAGGGCCGACGTGGGCATGGTCTTCCAGTCGTTCAACCTCTTCACGCACAAGACCGTGCTGGAGAACGTGACGTTCGGCCAGATCAAGGTGCGCGGGGCCGGCGCCGTGGCGGCGCAGGAGAAGGCGCGGCTGCTGCTCGACCGGGTGGGCGTCGGCGTGCCGTACGACACGTACCCGGCCCGGCTCTCCGGCGGCCAGCAGCAGCGCGTCGCCATCGCACGCGCCCTCGCGATGGATCCCAAGGTCATGCTCTTCGACGAGCCGACGTCCGCGCTCGACCCCGAGATGACGGGCGAGGTGCTCGACGTCATGCGGCAGCTGGCGCGGGACGGCATGACGATGATCGTCGTCACCCACGAGATGGGTTTCGCGCGGTACGCGGCCGACCGGGTCGTCTTCATGGCGGACGGCCGGATCGTCGAGGAGGCCGCGCCTGACGCCTTCTTCGCCGCGCCGCGCAGCGACCGCGCGAGGGACTTCCTCTCCAGGGTCCTGCGCCACTGACCGCTCCAGGGTCCTGCGCCACTGACCGCTCCAGGGTCCTGCGCCGCTGACCGCACCGGACGCGCCACGCCACGGCCGCCCGTCCCGACCAGCGGCGGGACGGGTGAGACGCGGGTGACGGAGTGTCACCCAAGGGTCTGGCCGACGCCGTACGCGCCGCCGAGGCCGTCGCTTGACGCGGGAACCCCGAGTCGGTTGCATGCGTTCTGTGATCACGCACCGGGCGGCTGCCGCCATCGACCGCACGACCGCACAGGCCCGAGGGGCGGCCCCGTGGACCCGGTGATCGTCGTCGGCGCCGGCCCGGTGGGGCTCACGCTCGCCCTGGCCCTGGCGGCCCAGGAGGTGCCCTCCGTCGTCCTCGACGAGAGCGGGGGCGAGGACGAGCGGCGTGCGGCGCGCACGGTCGTGCTCAGGCCCGACACCGCGGCGCTGGCCGCCCGGCTCGGCTGCACCACGCTCGGTGACGAGGGGGCCAGGTGGGACGGCTGGCGGCTGATGCGGCGCAAGCAGCCGGTGCGCCGGCTGCCGCTCTCCGTCGAGGGGTTCCCCTCACCCCTGCACATCGCGCAGCACGCGCTCAGCCGCGGGCTTCGCGAGGCCATCGGGAAGACGTCCCTCGTGAAGGTCGTCACGAACAGCCGTCTCGACTCGCTCGAACAGGACCGCGGCGGCGTCACCGCCCACATCAAGGGACCGGGCACGGCCTACTGGCGCGGCAGCCACCTGGTGGGGTGCGACGGCGCGAGGTCCACGGTGCGCAAGCTGCTCGGCGTGCGGTTCCCGGGCCGTACGGCGGTGGAGCGGTACGCGGTGGCCGCGCTGCGCGCCGAGTTGCCGTGGCCGCGCGAGGCGGTGCTGCACCGGCAGCCGCCGTGGCGCACCGGCGGCGACGAGGTCGCGGCACGGCCGTTGCCCGGCGGGGTGTGGCGGCTCGACTGGCTGCTGCCGGCCCGCGGCGACCTGGTCACGCCGGACGCGCTGGTGACGCGCGTGCGTGAGGCGCTGGCGGGCTGGTGCGGACAGACGCCGCCCTACGAACTGCTCGACACGGGCGTCCACACCCTGCACCACCGGCTCGCCCAGCGGTGGCGCGTCGATCGCGCGTTCCTCGCGGGAGACGCGGCGCACCTGCTGGGCGCGGCGGGGACGCAGGGCCTCGACGAGGGCATCAGGGACGTCGACAACCTCGCGTGGAAGCTGGCGCTCGCCTGGCACCACGGCGCGACGGAGACCCTGCTCGCGAGCTATCAGGCGGAGCGGCGCACAGCGGTCGCCGCACGGCTGCGTGCCGCGGACCAGTCCCTGCCGATACTGCGCGGCGGCGGTGGTCTGCGCGGCCTGCTGCCCGGATCCGCCGGCGGGCGCGACACGCTGCTCGCGGACGGGCACCTGGGCCAGGGGCCGCTGGGCGCGCCCCCCACGTACCCGAACTCGCCGCTCGCCGCGGAGCACGGGCAGGGCGCGGCCGCGGTCGGCACGGCGGTGGGCGCCCCGGTCGCGGACGTCCGGGTGACCACGCCCGACGGCACCGCGGGACGGCTGCGCGACCGGCTGGGCCGTGGCAGGCTGCTGGTCGTGCTGGTGGCGCCCGGCACGGCGGTGTGGGACAGGCGGCACTGGCTGAAGGCCGGTGTGATGCCGCGCCTCGCCGCCGCCGTCGAGGAGCTGCCGGCGGACGCCGAGCTGCTGGTGACGGAGGGTTACCCGGGGGCGTCCGCGCACAACGTGTTGCTCGTACGCCCCGACGGCCACCTCGTCGCGGCGTTCGGCGGCGTGCACCCGCAGGAGCTGCGCGCGGCGGCGGACGCGGCGCGGGGCGGTGCTCCCTCGGGCGCCGCCGCGAGCGCCGGGGACCGCACCGCGAACGTCAATTGACCCGGGTCCGCCTGCGTGGTGTACTCCGGAACATGACCGGCACCCGCGTGCACCTGTGGCGGAGGGTCCACATGGACCTCGTCCGCTATGCGGGCTGCGTGTGTCGCCCGTCCCGCTGATTCGCCTCTCATCTCCTTCGCGCACCTCAGCCGCGCCGCGCCCTGCCCTGTTCCCGGCCGGGTGCCTTGCCGCGGCCGCCGCGCGTACCCGCGAACCACGTCAGGACGGCGCTCCATGTCTGTTTCCGCTTCCGCTCCATCCCTCCCGGGTTCATCCCTCCCGGCTCTCTCGCACGATTCCGCTTCCGCCGGGTCCTCGCGGTCCGCGCGGCCGGACGGGCCCTCTGCTGCTGAGCTGCTGGCCTTCGCCCGGGCCGCGGTAGGCGACGCGGAGCTCGTCGCGTCCCTGCCCCTCGACCCGGAGGACCGCACATGGCTGCGCCTCGAGGGTCCCGGCGGCAGCGAGGCGTGGCTGATCGGGTGGCCGCCGGGCACCGGCACCGGGTGGCACGACCACGGAGGGTCGTACGGCGCGTTCGCCACCGCGGCGGGCGCGCTGACGGAGGATTCGCTCGCGGCCCGGCTGCCCACCGAGGGGTGGAGGACGCTGGAACTCGCCGAGGGGGTGGACCGGCAGCGCGTCCTCGGGACGGGCGACGCGCGGGCGTTCGGCGAACACCATGTGCACGAGGTGCGCAACGTCTCGGATGAGCGCCATTCCGTCTCGGTCCACGCGTATTATCCGCCGTTGCCGCTGATGCGCCGTTACAGCAGGACGGGACCGGTGCTGCGGCTCGAAGAGGTCGAACTTCCCCAGGAGTGGCGATGAGTGAGTCCGTCGGCCCGGCCCGCGTCGAGGACGTGCTGACGCGGGCCCGCACCGGCCTTGACCGGCTCGGTCCGCGCGCCGCGCAGCGGGCCGCGGAGGACGGCGCGCTGCTCGTGGACATCCGCTACCAGCTCCAGCGCGAGCGGGACGGCGTCATCCCCGGGGCGGTACTGATCGAGCGCAACGAGCTGGAGTGGCGCCTGGACCCGCAGGGCAGCCACAGGATCCCGGAGGCGACGGACCACGGCCGCCGGGTCGTGGTGATCTGCAACGAGGGCTACGCGTCGTCGCTGGCAGCCGCGTCCCTGCGGCAGCTCGGCCTGCACCGGGCGACGGACCTGGAGGGCGGCTTCCAGGCCTGGCGCGCGGAGGGGCTCCCGGTCGGACGGTGACCGGGGGCGGACGGTGACCGGGGGCGGTCATGCCCGGGCCGGTGGCTCCCGCCCCGACGGGTCAGTCAGGGAAGACCTCGTCCAGGCCCTCGGTCTCCTCGCCCTCCTCCTCCAGGGCCTGCCGCACCACTCGCAGTGCCAGGCCCTGGCCGTACCCCTTGCGCGCCAGCACGCCGACGAGCCGGCGCAGCCTGCGGTCACGGTCCAGGCCGCGTGTCGTACGCAGCTTGGCCGCGACCAGCTCGCGGGCCGTGGCCTCCTCGCGCTCCGCGTCCAGCTGCCCGACCGCCTCGTCGATCACCGCGGACTCGACCCCCTTCGTCCGCAGCTCCCTGGCGAGCGCGCGGCGGGCGAGGCCGCGGCCGTGATGGCGCGACTCCACCCATGCGTCCGCGAACGCGGCATCGTTGATCAGCCCCACGTCCTCGAAGCGGGAGAGCACCTCTTCCGCCACGTCGTCCGGGATCTCCCGCTTGCGCAGTGCGTCCGCCAGCTGCTTGCGCGTCTGCGGCATGCCGGTGAGCCGGCGCAGGCAGATGGCACGCGCACGCTCGGCCGGGTCCTGGGGCGGCAGCTCCCGCCCGGCCCTCGACGGGTCGGAGCTGCCGCCCGGCCTTGCTGTCCGTCCCCGCTTCCCGGCCCTTCGCCCGGCTCCGGTACGGGAAGGCTCCTCCTCGGGCACGGACGGCTAGTTCTTGCCCGCAGCGGCCTTGGCCGCCTTGGCCTTGCCCGTGGACGCGGTCGCCGGGACCGCCGCGGCGGGCGCGGGCACCGTCTTGCCGCCCTCGGCCGCCGGGGCCGTGCCGTCAGCCGTCGTCTCGCCCGCCGGCTCCTCGGGCCTGACGCCGACGCCCAGCTTCTCGAGGATCTTCTTCTCGATCTCGTTCGCCAGGTCGGGGTTGTCCTTCAGGAAGTTGCGCGCGTTCTCCTTGCCCTGGCCGAGCTGGTCGCCCTCGTACGTGTACCAGGCGCCGGCCTTGCGCACGAAGCCGTGCTCCACGCCCATGTCGATCAGGCCGCCCTCGCGGCTGATGCCCTGGCCGTAGAGGATGTCGAACTCGGCCTGCTTGAACGGGGGCGCGACCTTGTTCTTGACGACCTTGACGCGCGTGCGGTTGCCGACGGCCTCCGTGCCGTCCTTCAGCGTCTCGATGCGGCGGATGTCGAGACGCACCGACGCGTAGAACTTGAGCGCGCGGCCACCCGTCGTGGTCTCCGGGGAGCCGAACATCACGCCGATCTTCTCGCGGAGCTGGTTGATGAAGATGGCCGTCGTCTTCGACTGGTTGAGCGCGCTGGTGATCTTCCGCAGCGCCTGGCTCATCAGACGGGCCTGGAGGCCCACGTGCGAGTCGCCCATCTCACCCTCGATCTCCGCGCGCGGCACGAGCGCGGCGACGGAGTCGATGACGATCAGGTCGAGCGCGCCGGAGCGGACCAGCATGTCCACGATTTCCAGCGCCTGCTCGCCGTTGTCCGGCTGCGAGAGGATCAGGTTGTCGATGTCGACGCCGAGCTTCTTCGCGTACTCGGGATCGAGCGCGTGCTCCGCGTCCACGAAGGCCACCGCTCCGCCCGCACGCTGCGCGTTCGCCACCGCGTGCAGCGTGAGGGTCGTCTTGCCCGAGGACTCGGGGCCGTACACCTCCACCACGCGCCCGCGGGGCAGCCCGCCGACGCCGAGGGCGACATCGAGCGCGGTCGATCCCGTGGGGATGACCTCGACCGGCTCGTTCGGCCGCTCGCCCAGGCGCATCACAGCACCCTTGCCGAACTGCCGCTCAATCTGCGCGAGCGCGGCGTCCAGCGCCTTCTCGCGGTCCGTACCTGCCATGGGTTCCACCCGATTTGCTTGAGTCGATCGCTTCACGTCAATGACGCTATCGCCTGCCACTGACAATGGGCCCGCCACGCCTCCCGCCCTCGTTCCCCCGACCCTCATGAGAATGGATGTTCGATTTTGATGTCAAGCGCACCACGCGGCACGGACACCACCTTCGCCCTCGGCGGCACCCTCACCGTTCCGCGCCTCGGATTCGGCGCGATGCAGCTCCCGGGACCCGTGGGCGGACCCGCGCGCTCCCCCGTGGAATCAGCGGTCGTCGCCCGGCGCGCGGTGGAGCTCGGCGCCCTCCACATCGACACCGCCGCCTTCTACTTCTCGGCCGGCGGCGTCCGCGCCAACGACATCCTGCGCCGCGCCCTCCACCCGTACCCGGAGGGCCTCTCCATCGCCACCAAGGTGGGCCCCATCCGCAACGAGGACGGCGAGATGGTCGGCGAGGCGGACCCCGGCCAGTTGCGGGCCGCGGTGCGACAGAACCTCAAGGACCTGGACCTGGACGCCCTCGACCTGGTCTACCTGCGGGTGGGCAGGCTCAGCGGCTCCAACGGCGCCCCGCTCGGCGATCGTTTCGCCGCGCTCGCGCGGTTGCGCGACGAGGGCCTGATCCGGCACCTGGGCGTGAGCAACGTGACGGGCGCGCAGCTCGCCGAGGCCCGGGCCATCGCGCCTGTGGCCGCCGTGCAGAACCGCTACGGCGTGCTCGACCAGGACGACGACGCGCTGGTCGACACGTGCGCGGCCGCCGGCATCGCCTTCGTGCCGTTCTTCGCGCTCGGCGGCTCGGGCGGCTCCCTCTCCGACGCGGCCCTGCGCAAGGTCGCGGAGCGGCACGGCGCCACGGCGCACCAGGTCGCGATCGCCTGGGGCCTGGCGCGCTCGCCCGCCGTCGTGCAGATCCCGGGCACCGCCTCGCTCGCGCACCTGGAGGAGAACATGGCCTCGGCGCGGATCTCGCTGACCGAGGAGGACATGGCGCTGCTCGCGGCCTGACCCGCGTGGATGCGGCGCCCGACCCGCCGGGGCAGACTGCGAGAGCGGGCGACTCGGCGGGTAACGCCCGGAGGAGGCAGCCATGGCCAGGCATGGAGCTCTCATACCGGCCCGCATACCGGCCGTCGTATCGGCGCTCGTACTGGGCGGCGCCTGGTGGTGGGCCGTGGCCCGGCTGGTGGTCGCGCCCGAGCACGCGGGAACGGTGGTGAAGGCGGTCGCCGTGGGCGGCTGGGGGCTGAGCCTGCTGCCGATCCATGTGGCGTCCAGGGCGGCGCTCGCGGCCGAGGCGGCGGAGCGGGCGCGCCGCAGGCGGCAGAAGCGGGAGGGGGAGCAGGAGGGGCAGCAGGACGGCGGCGAGGAGCCGTACGACGGGCGCGGCGAGGCCGGTTCCCTCTGACAGGCACGCCCCGTCCGTGGCCTCACCCGAACGGCCCACGGCGCCACGACGGCGGCGCGGCCGCCCGCTGAGGACCCAGGGGATCGCTCAGCGCCGCTCGGCCGGCACCCCCATGACCTCGCAGACCACGCGCCAGACGTCCTTCGCGTCCCAGCCGTCGGCCAGGGCCTCGTGCACGGTGCGGCCGCCGAGCTCGGCCATCACGTGGTCGCGTGCGAAGGAGTCGGCGTACGCGGGGCCGAAGTGCTCGGCCATGCGCTCCCAGAAAATCGTCAACCGCATGCGCCCAGTATCGCGTCCCGCGGCCGGCCCGCGGGCCGCCTCGTTGTCAGTGGCGGGGTGCACGATGGGGGGCATGGCAGGCAGCGTGCTCGACTCCTTCTCCCCCGCGACCCGCGGCTGGTTCTCGGGGGCCTTCTCCGCGCCCACCGCGGCGCAGGAGGGGGCGTGGCGCGCCATCGGCGAGGGCTCGGACGTGCTGGTCGTGGCGCCCACGGGCTCGGGCAAGACGCTCGCCGCGTTCCTCGCCGCGCTGGACGGGCTGGCCTCCGTGCCGCCGCCGGCCGAGGCGAAGAAGCGGTGCCGGGTGCTGTACGTGTCGCCGCTCAAGGCGCTCGCGGTCGACGTGGAGCGCAATCTGCGCAGCCCGCTCACGGGCATCAGGCAGGAGTCGGCCCGGCTCGGGCTCCCCGAGCCGGACGTCCGTGTGGGCATCCGCTCGGGCGACACACCCGCGGCGGAGCGCCGCGCCTTCGCCACGCGGCCGCCGGACATCCTGATCACGACGCCCGAGTCGCTCTTCCTGATGCTGACGTCGTCCGCGCGCGACGCGCTGGCGGGCGTCGAGACCGTGATCCTCGACGAGGTGCACGCGGTGGCGGGCACGAAGCGCGGCGCGCACCTCGCGCTGTCGCTCGAGCGGCTGGACGAGCTGCTGCCGCGCCCCGCGCGCAGGATCGGCCTGTCGGCGACGGTCAGGCCCGTCGAGGAGGTCGCGCGCTTCCTCTCGCCGCAGCGCCGGGTGGAGATCGTGCAGCCGCCGTCGGGCAAGGAGTTCGACCTGTCGGTGGTCGTGCCCGTGGAGGACCTCGGCGAGCTCGGCGGCTCGCCCGCCGCGGACGGCGGCGCGGGGGCCGGCGGGGAGAAGCCGTCGATCTGGCCGCATGTGGAGGAGCGGATCGCCGACCTCGTGCAGGCCCACAGGTCGACGATCGTCTTCGCCAACTCGCGGCGGCTCGCCGAGCGCCTCTGCAACCGGCTGAACGAGATCGCCTACGAGCGCGCCACGGGCGAGGCGCTGCCCGCCGACCACTCCCCCGCCGAGGTCATGGCGCAGGCCGGTGCCGCGCAGGGCGCCCCCGCGCTGCTGGCACGCGCGCACCACGGCTCGGTGTCCAAGGAGCAGCGCGCGCAGGTCGAGGAGGATTTGAAGGCCGGCAGGCTGCCGGCGGTGGTGGCGACGTCCAGCCTGGAGCTCGGCATCGACATGGGCTCGGTCGACCTCGTCGTCCAGGTCGAGTCCCCGCCGTCGGTCGCGTCCGGCCTGCAGCGCGTGGGGCGGGCAGGACACCAGGTGGGAGCGGTGTCCACCGGTGTGGTCTTCCCCAAGTACCGCGGCGACCTCGTGCAGGCGGCGGTCGTGACGGAGCGGATGCGGGAGGGCGCCATCGAGGCGCTGCGCGTCCCGGCGAACCCGCTGGACGTGCTCGCGCAGCAGCTCGTCGCGATGGTCGCGCTCGACACGCGGCAGGTGGACGACCTGCTGGCGACGGTGCGCAGGGCGGCGCCTTTCGCGTCCCTGCCCGAGTCGGCGTTCACGGGCGTGCTCGACATGCTCGCGGGCCGTTATCCGTCGGACGCGTTCGCCGAGCTGCGCCCCCGGGTGGTGTGGGACCGCGTGGCGGGCACGGTGACGGGCAGGCCGGGCGCGCAGCGCCTCGCGGTCACCTCGGGCGGCACGATCCCCGACCGCGGCCTGTTCGGCGTGTTCCTGGCGGGCGCCGACCCGAAGAAGGGCGGCGGCCGGGTCGGCGAGCTGGACGAGGAGATGGTCTACGAGTCGCGTGTCGGGGACGTCTTCACGCTGGGCACGACCTCGTGGCGCATCGAGGACATCACCCGCGACCGCGTCCTGGTCACCCCCGCGCCCGGCACGCCGGGGCGGCTGCCGTTCTGGAAGGGCGACCAGCTGGGCAGGCCGCTCGAGCTCGGGCGGGCCGTGGGGGCCTTCCTGCGCGAGGTCGGCGCGCTGTCCGGGGAGGACGCGCGCCTTCGGCTGATGACGGCCGGCCTCGACACGTGGGCCGCGGGGAACGTCCTGTCGTACCTGGACGAGCAGCGCAAGGCGTGCGGGCACGTCCCCGACGACCGGACGATCGTCGTGGAGCGGTTCAGGGACGAGCTGGGCGACTGGCGCGTCGTGGTGCACTCGCCGTTCGGCGCGCAGGTGCACGCGCCGTGGGCCCTCGCCCTGGCGTCCCGCCTCGCCGAGCGCTACGGCATGGACGCGCAGGTGATGCACGCGGACGACGGCATCGTGCTGCGGCTGCCCGACGCCGACCTCATGGGGTTCGACCTGCTCGACGCCGAGCCCGCCGCGTCCGAGGCCTCGTACGACAGCGAGCAGCCCCCGGTGGGCGCGGGCGATGTCACGTTCGACGCGGGCGACGTGCGCGGCGTCGTCACGGAGCAGGTGGGCGGTTCCGCGCTGTTCGCGTCCCGGTTCCGCGAGTGCGCGGCGCGCGCGCTGCTGCTGCCGCGCCGCAGCCCCGGAAAGCGCACGCCGCTGTGGCAGCAGCGCCAGCGCGCCTCCCAGCTGCTCCAGGTGGCGAGCGAGTTCGGGTCCTTCCCCATCGTCCTCGAGGCGGTGCGTGAGTGCCTGCAGGACGTGTTCGACGTGCCGGGCCTCACGGAGCTGATGGGCGACATCGAGGCGCGCCGGGTGCGGCTCGTCGAGGTCACCACCGCCGAGCCGTCCCCGTTCGCCCGCTCGCTGCTGTTCGGCTACGTCGCGCAGTTCCTGTACGAGGGCGACTCACCGCTCGCCGAGCGCCGGGCCGCGGCGCTGTCGCTCGACTCGCGGCTGCTCGCGGAGCTGCTGGGCCAGGCGGAGCTGCGGGAGCTCCTCGACCCCGAGGTGCTGGCCGAGCTGGAGCGCGAGCTCCAGTGGCTGACGGAGGACCGGCGGGTCAAGGACGCCGAGGGGGTGGCGGACCTGCTGCGCGTGCTCGGCCCGCTCACCGCGGCGGAGCTGGCGGAGCGCGGCGCCGAGGCGGGCTGGGCCGGGGAGCTTGCGGCGCACCGCCGCGCCATCGAGGTACGGATCGGCGGCGCGGAGCACTGGGCCGCGGTCGAGGACGCGGGCCGGCTGAGGGACGCGCTGGGCACGGCGCTGCCCGTCGGCGTGCCCGAGGCGTTCATGGAGCCGGTGAAGGACCCGCTGGGCGATCTGCTCGCGCGCTACGCCCGCACCCACGGCCCGTTCACGTCCGCGCAGGCGGCCGCGCGGTTCGGCCTCGGCACGGCCGTCACGGACGGCGCGCTGCACCGGCTCGCGGCGGCGGGCCGGGTCGTGCAGGGCGAGTTCCATCCCGAGGGCATCGGCCAGGAGTGGTGCGACGCGACGGTGCTGCGCAGGCTGCGCCGCCGCTCGCTGGCCGCACTGCGCGAGGAGCTCGAACCGGTCGCGCCGGCAGCGCTCGCGTCCTTCCTTCCGCAGTGGCAGCACCTGGGGGCGCACCGCCTGCACGGCATCGACGGCCTGGCTCGCGCCGTCGAGCAGCTGCAGGGCGCCGCCGTGCCGGCCTCCGCGCTCGAGCGGCTGGTCCTGCCCTCGCGGGTGTCCGGCTACGCACCGGCGCTGCTGGACGAGCTGACCACCACGGGAGAGGTGCTGTGGGCGGGCGCGGGCGCCCTGCCGGGCAAGGACGGCTGGGTGTCGCTGTTCCTCGCCGACACGGCGCCGCTGCTGCTGCCCGCGCCGCACCCGCTGGAGCTCACCGCGGTGCACGAGTCGGTGCTGACCGCCCTGAGCGGGGGCTACGGCCTGTTCTTCCGGCAGATAGCGGAGCAGGTGCGCGCGACGACGCACCCCGACGCGACGGACCCGCAGCTCGCGGACGCCGTCTGGGACCTCGCCTGGTCGGGGCGGCTGACCAACGACACGCTGGCGCCGCTGCGCTCCTTCCTCGGCTCGGGTCGTACGGCCGGGGCGACGGCGCACCGTGCCCGCAGGTCCGTGCCCCGGGGCCGGTACGGGGCGCTGACGGCCGCCGCGAGGACCGCTTCGCGTGCAGGCCCGCCGACGGTCAGCGGCCGCTGGTCGCTGCTGCCGGGCCGGGAGCCGGACGCGACGCACCGTGCGCACGCGCGGGCACGCGCCCTGCTGGACCGGCACGGCGTGGTGACGCGCGGCGCGGTCGCGGCCGAGGGCGTCGAGGGCGGGTTCTCCGCCGTGTACCGGGTGCTGTCGGCGTTCGAGGACAGCGGCCAGGCGCGTCGCGGCTACGTGGTCGAGGGCCTTGGCGCGGCGCAGTTCGCCATGGACGGCGCCGTGGACCGGGTGCGTGCCGCGGCCACGGCGCGTGAGCGGGCGGCCTCGCATCCTCAGCCGCAGGCGGTCGTCCTCGCCGCGGCCGACCCCGCCAACGCGTACGGCGCCGCCCTGCCGTGGCCGGAGCCCCCGCAGGAGGCGAGCCACAAGCCGGGCAGGAAGGCGGGCTCCCTCGTCGTGCTGGTCGACGGGGAGCTGACGCTGTACGTGGAGCGGGGCGGCAAGACCCTGCTGTCGTGGGCCGCCGACCCGGAAGGACCCGAGTTCGGCGCGGCGGCCGGCGCCCTCGCGGCGGCGGCCGCGGCCGGAGCGCTCGGCACGATCACCGTGGAGCGGGCCAACGGCGCCGCCGCGCTCACGTCACCGCTGGGAGCGGCGCTCGAGGCCGCCGGGTTCCACGCGACGCCGCGCGGGCTGCGGCTGAGGGCGTGAAGCGGTGCCCGAGGGAGACACCGTGTGGCGTGCGGCCCGGATGCTGCACGCGGCGCTGGCGGGCGAGGCCCTGGTGCGCTGGGATCTGCGGGTGCCCAGGTTCGCCACGTCCGACCTGGTGGGCCGCACGGTGCTCGACGTCACCCCGCGCGGCAAGCACCTGCTGGCGCGCGTCGAGGGCGGCCTGACGCTCCACACGCACCTGGGCATGGACGGCGCGTGGCGGGTGTACGAGGGCGACCGGCGATGGGGTGGCGGACCCTCCCACGAGATCCGTGCGGTCGTCGGCACCGCCGACCGCACGGCGGTCGGCTACCGCCTCAAGGTGGTGGAACTGCTGCGTACAGCCGAGGAGGACCGCGCCGTGGGCCATCTGGGGCCCGATCTGCTCGGGCCCGGCTGGGACGGCGCCGTGGCGCTGGGGAATCTGCTCGGGGACCCGGCACGCCCGGTGGGCGAGGCCCTGCTCGACCAGCGCAATCTGGCGGGCGTCGGCAACATCTTCAAGTCGGAGACGTGCTTCGTGGCCCGCGCGTACCCGTGGAGCCCGATCGGGGAGATCCCCGAGCCCCGGCGGCTGGTCGTCGCGGCGAAGCGGCTGCTGGAGATCAACAAGAAGCTCCCGAGCGGCAGCCGCCGGCTGCACGTGTACGGCCGCAGGAACCTCCCGTGCCCGCGGTGCGGTACCCCGGTTCGCAAGGCCGTACAGGCGGACCGCCCCACGTACTGGTGCCCCCGCTGCCAGCCGGGTGCCGCCGGCTGACGGACGGCACACCGGCTGAGACGGGCACGCGGCGGGGCCGGGCCCACGGTGTGTGGGCCCGGCCCCGATGCCCACCCGTCGCCCGACCACCACCCCTCAACGACGGCTCTTCGAGCCGCTGCGCTCTCAGCGCCGTCAGCGCCGGCGGCGTGCCCGTCAGCCGCCCGACGCGCTCTCCGCCTGGAACATCCAGGCGTGCTTCTCCAGGTCGCCCGTGACCGCGATCAGCAGGTCCTGCGTGATCGGGTCGGGCTCGTCCGTCGCCTCCACGCGCTCACGCATCCGGGTGATGACCGCCTGGAGCGCGTCCACCATGGTCTGCACGGCGTCGGTGTCCTTGATCCAGCCGCTCTTGACCTCGCTGATGGCGCTCTGCGCCGCGACGGTCGCCGCGCGGCCGTCCGGCGTCACGCCGATCGCGGACGCGCGTTCCGCGACCGTGTCCTGGTGGGCGCGGGCCGACGTGACGACCTCGTCGAGTTGCAGGTGGATGGAGCGGAAGCGCGGGCCCACCACGTTCCAGTGGACCTGCTTCGCCGTGAGACCGAGGTCGACGAGGTCGGCGAGCGCACCTTGCAGGGCCTCACCCACCACCTTGAGATCCGCCTCGGAAAGGGAACTCTTCACGACCGACATGTGACCTCCAGTTCCGAACGGGCGGCCGGGGACGACGAAGCCCCCGGCCTGTACTCGAATCGGGTACCTGCCGGGGGCTCGCCTCAAACCCGTGGGTCGTGATCAGGCGGCGACGACGTCGACCGCCTCCGTGGGCGCCTTGATCGTGACACGTTCCGTCGGCACCTTCGGCACCGATGTCACGGCGAGGGAACCCAGCATCGGACGTACTGGCGCGGGTACCGGCTCGTCGGCGGTCGCCGACGCGGCCAGCTCGGCCAGCGACAGTTCGTCGCTCACTTCCCGCATGAGTTCGGACATCCGTACGTCAAGCGCGTCGCAGATGGCGGAGAGCAGCTCGGAAGAAGCCTCCTTCTGCCCCCGCTCCACCTCGGAGAGATAGCCGAGCGAGACTCGGGCGGACGAGGAGACTTCGCGCAGAGTACGGCCCTGGCGTTGGCGCTGCCGACGCAGCACGTCACCAAGCAGGCGACGGAGCAGAATCATCGGTGGCTCCCTCCTCGGACCGCGTAGCCGCATCCTTCACGCCCCACCGTACCGCCTGGGGACGCGGCCGTGCGGGGAGCGATGTCGTGTTCACTCAGGGCTGCAAACATCAAGTCCCCCCGTTTTCTTCCGTATCCTGTGCCCGCTCGTTTCCCGGCAGTTCCCCGAGGAGCAGAGCGAGCGCTCCGCGGACGGTCTCTTTACGAATGTCCGCCCGGCCGCCGTTCAATCGCAACGACCGCACTTTGTCCTCGCCGCCGGGCCCGGCGACCGCCACGTAGACGGTCCCCACGGGCTGCCCGTCCTGCGGATCGGGGCCCGCGACGCCCGTCGTCGCCACCCCCCAGTCGGCGCCGAGCGCCCGGCGTACCCCGGCGGCCATGGCACGCGCCACGTCGGGGTCCACGGCGCCGCGCTCGTCGAGCAGCCGCCCGTCGACGCCCAGCACGTCGCGCTTCAGGTCGGTCGCGTACGCCGTCACGGAGCCGCGGAAGGCCCGGGATGCGCCGGGCACGGAGGTGACCTCCGCCGCCACCAGCCCGCCGGTGAGGGACTCCGCGGCCGCGAGGCTCGCGCCGAGCTCCGTCAGCCGTGCCACGACCGCTGCCGCCGCGCCGCCGGCGTCGTGGCCCGCGCTCACCGCTGGGGCCCCGTCGCGCCCGTCCCGGGCTCCGCGCCCGTCCCGGGCCCCGCCTCCGCGGAGGCCGCCGGGTGCTGCGCCGCGATCCCCTTGCGGCGCAGCACGACGGCCTGGCGCACGTAGTCGAGGCCGGTGAGGACCGTCAGCACGACGGCGACCGCCATCACCCAGAACCGGAACGTGCCCCACCAGTCCGTCAGCGCCAGCACGTACATGCCGACGGCCGTGCCCTGCGCGAGCGTCTTCATCTTGCCGCCGCGGCTGGCCGCGATCACCCCGTGTCTGATCACCCAGAACCGCATCAGCGTGATCCCGAGCTCCCGCGCCAGGATGACGGCGGTGACCCACCACGGAAGGTCGCCGAGCGACGACAGGCAGATCAGCGCCGCTCCCATGATCGCCTTGTCGGCGATGGGGTCGGCGATCTTCCCGAAGTCCGTGACGAGGTTGTACGTGCGCGCCAGATGGCCGTCGAAGACGTCGGTGATCATCGCGACGGCGAACGCCGCCCACGCCCAGGCGCGCCAGACGGGGTCGTAGCCGCCGTTCTGCAGCATGAGTACCACGAAGGCGGGGACGAGCAGCAGCCGGACCATGGTCAGCAGGTTCGCCACGTTCCACAGGCTCGCCTCGTCGACGGCCCCGGCCCCCAGCTTCCCCGCGGGCGCCGGCTTGGAGCCGGCACCGCCCGTCGCGGACGCCGGGGCTCCCGTCATCTGGCCGCCTCCTCGCCTGCGGGCCGGAGGTGGTCCTCCGGAAGCGCGGTGTGCTCGGCGACGAGGTCGACGCCGCCGCTGCCGGTCACCTTCGCCTCGACCATACGGCCGGGGCGCAGGTCCGCGCCCGAGATGAGGACCACCTGGCCGTCGGTCTCGGGCGCCTGGTGGGCCGCTCGCCCCACGGCCACGGCGCCCTCGACGCCGGTGTCCGCGACGTCGGTGGACTCCACGAGGACCTCGAGCGTCTCGCCGAGGCGGTCCTGCGCCCGCTGGGACGTCAGTTCCTCGGCGAGGCGCGAGAGATGGGCGAGCCGCTCGGCGACGACGTCCTCGTCGATCTTGGTGTCGTAGCCGGCGGCCTCCGTGCCGTCCTCGTCGGAGTAGCCGAAGACGCCGATCGCGTCCAGCCGCGCCTCGGTGAGGAATCGTTCGAGCTCGGCGAAGTCGGCCTCGCTCTCGCCGGGGAAGCCGACGATGAAGTTGGATCTGACGCCCGCCTGCGGCGCCTTGTTCCTGATGGTCTCGAGCAGCCCGAGGAAGCGCTCGGTGTCGCCGAAGCGCCGCATGGCCCGCAGCACGCCGGGCGCCGAGTGCTGGAAGGACAGGTCGAAGTACGGGGCGACCTTCGGCGTGGAGGTGAGCACGTCGACGAGGTCGGGCCGCATCTCGGCGGGCTGAAGGTAGCTGACCCGGATCCGCTCGATCCCGTCGACGGCGGCCAGCTCGGGCAGCAGGGTCTCCAGCAGCCGGATGTCCCCGAGGTCCTTGCCGTAGGACGTGTTGTTCTCGGAGACGAGCATGACCTCCTTGACGCCCTGCTCCGCCAGCCACCGCGTCTCGCCGAGCACGTCGCTCGGGCGGCGGGAGATGAAGGAGCCACGGAAGGAGGGGATCGCGCAGAACGAGCAGCGGCGGTCGCAGCCGGACGCGAGCTTCACCGACGCGACGGGGCTCGTGTCGAGCCGCCTGCGCAGCGGCGCGCGCGGGCCCGAGGCGGGCGCGATGCCCTCGGGAAGGTCGGCCGGCGCAGGCGCGATGTCGCCGTGGCCGGGCAGCGCGACGCCCTCGGCGCCCTGCCGCTCCACGGGGCTCAGCGGCAGCAGCTTGCGCCGGTCGCGGGGGGTGTGCGAGGCGTGGATGCCGCCGCCGAGGATGGTGGAGAGACGGTCGGAGATGTCGGCGTAGTCGTCGAAGCCGAGCACGCCGTCGGCTTCCGGCAGGGCGTCGGCGAGCTCCTTGCCGTACCGCTCGGCCATGCAGCCGACGGCGACGACGGCCTGGGTCCTGCCGTGGTCCTTGAGGTCGTTCGCCTCCAGCAGGGCGTCGACGGAGTCCTTCTTGGCGGCCTCGACGAAACCGCAGGTGTTGACGACGGCGACGTCCGCGTCGGCGGCTTCCTGGACGAGCTCCCAGCCGTCCGCCGCCAGGCGGCCTGCGAGCTCCTCGGAGTCCACCTCGTTACGGGCGCAGCCAAGGGTGACGAGAGCGACGGTGCGGCGATCGGGCATGGACTCAAGACTACGGGGTCCGGGCGCCGCCCAGCTCGCGCAGGGGTACCGGCGGCGCCGGATACCCCCGCGCGGCGCGGGTGGACGGCTTCTCAGCCGACCGACGGGTCGCCCTGCGTGTAGGAGAGGCGTTCGACCTGGCCGGAGCGGAACTGGTCGTCGACCTTCTTGCCGTTGACGTAGAGCTCTATGGCGCCCGCGTTGCCGAGGATGAGGTCGACGCGCTTGTCGTCCTGGAAGGTCTTGGACTGGCCCTTGTCGAGGATCCCGTCGAAGAGCAGCTTGCCGTTGTGCGCCTTCGCGGAGATCCAGCTCTTCGCGTCCACGGCGGACAGCTTCACCGTCACCTTGTCGCGTGGCGCGGCGGCGATGGCGCTGTCGGAGGCGGCGGGGGCGGGCGGCGTCTTCTTCTTCGAGTGGGTGGGGCTCGGGCTCGACGCGGAGGCGGACGGGCCGCCCGCCTCGGTGCCGGCCGTGTTCTTCGACGAGCCGTCCGAGCCGCTGCTGTGGAAGGCGGTGAAGCCGACGAAGCCGGCCACCGCGACGATCGCCGCGACCATGGCCGCCGTCCAGTTGGGCCTGCGGCGCTCCGGCCTGATCCGTTCGGCCTCGAAGAGGGGCGCTGCCGGGGTGGCGGTGGGCGCGGGCCGCCCGCCGTGCTCGGCGTCGAACTGCTCGACGAGCGGGCCGGGGTCGAGCCCGACCTCGTGCGCGATCATCCTGATGTGCCCGCGGGCGTACACGTCGCCGCCCGAGCGGGTGAAGTCGTCGTTCTCGATCGCGTGCACGATCGGTGCGCGGACGCGGGTGGCGGCGCTGACGCCCTCGATCGTCAGCCCGGCCGCGACCCGCGCCCGCCTCAGGGCCAGGCCGATCGGGACGCGGTCCTCGGACGCGGGGTGCGGAGCGTTCGGGTCGTCTTCCGGTGAACTGCCGTCAGATGAGTTGCCGATGGACACGGGTGCGCCTTTCGAGCGTGCAGCCACCTGCTGGACGCTCAGTCTAGGGGTGGTGCGAAAGGGTGGGGCAAGCGGGAGGACACACTTGTACGCCGCCGCAACGGGACGACGGCGCGGGATCGGGAGGGCTCGGTGCGCCCTCTCTTCCCACCTTGACGTACGGCCGCGCGAAAGGGTTGCCCCGCCACTTGTCTCTAGGAAGACTCCCCCCGGATGACCGACAGCACACCGTCGAGCTCGTCGGCCTTCACAAGAACGTCACGTGCCTTGGATCCCTCGCTCGGCCCGACGATGTCGCGGGACTCCATGAGGTCCATGAGACGGCCCGCCTTGGCGAACCCGACGCGCAGTTTGCGCTGCAGCATCGACGTGGAGCCGAACTGGGTGGAGACGACCAGCTCGGCCGCCTGGCACAGCAGGTCGAGGTCGTCGCCGATGTCCTCGTCGATCTCCTTCTTCTTCTGCGTGCCGACGACGACGTCCTCGCGGAAGACGGGCGCCATCTGGTCCTTGCAGTGCTGGACGACGGCGCCGATCTCCTCCTCGGTGACGAAGGCGCCCTGGAGCCGCGTGGGCTTGTTCGCGCCCATGGGCAGGAACAGCCCGTCGCCCTTGCCGATGAGCTTCTCGGCGCCCGGCTGGTCGAGGATGACGCGGCTGTCGGCGAGCGAGGAGGTCGCGAACGCGAGCCTTGAGGGGACGTTCGCCTTGATCAGGCCGGTGACGACGTCCACGGACGGCCGCTGGGTGGCGAGCACCAGGTGGATACCGGCCGCGCGCGCCAGCTGGGTGATGCGGACGATCGCGTCCTCGACGTCGCGCGGCGCGACCATCATCAGGTCGGCGAGCTCGTCCACGATCACCAGCAGGTAGGGGTACGGCTGGAGCTCGCGCTCGCTGCCCTCGGGGAGCTTCACCTTGCCCTCACGCACGGCCCGGTTGAAGTCGTCGATGTGGCGGAAGCCGAACGCGGCGAGGTCGTCGTAGCGCAGGTCCATCTCGCGCACCACCCACTGGAGGGCCTCGGCGGCCCGCTTCGGGTTGGTGATGATCGGGGTGATCAGGTGCGGGATGCCCTCGTAGGCGGTGAGCTCGACGCGCTTGGGGTCGACCAGCACGAGCCGCACGTCCTCGGGCGTGGCACGCATCATGACGGAGGTGATGAGGCAGTTGATGCAGGAGGACTTGCCGGATCCCGTGGCGCCCGCGACGAGCATGTGGGGCATCTTCGCCAGGCTGTGCATGACGTAGCCGCCCTCGACGTCCTTGCCGAAGGCCACCAGCATCGGATCGGCGTCGTCGTCGCCCGCCAGCCTGAGCACGTCGCCGAGGTTGACCATCTCCCGGTCGGTGTTGGGGATCTCGATGCCGACGGCGGACTTGCCGGGGATCGGGGAGATGATCCGCACGTCGGGGCTGGCGACCGCGTAGGCGATGTTCTTGGCGAGCGCGGTGATGCGCTCGACCTTCACCGCCTTGCCGAGCTCGACCTCGTAGCGTGTGACGGTCGGGCCGCGGGTGAAGCCGGTCACGGCCGCGTCGACCTTGAACTCCGTGAAGACCGTCGTCAGCGACTGGGCGACGGCGTCGTTGGCCGCGGTGCGCGTCTTGCCGGGACCGCCGCGCTCCAGCAGGTCTATCGACGGGAGCGAGTAGGTCACGTCGCCGGCGAGCTGGAGCTGCTCCGCGCGGGGCGGCAGCCCGTCGGCGGGTTCCGGCGCGGGCTTGGTGAGGTCGGCGAAGGCGCCTGTACCCGTCTTGCCGCCCGCGGGCGCGTCGTCCCCGGCGTCCGAGGGGGCCTCGGGGTTCTTGACGGACTTGGTGGCCTTGGCGGCCTTGGCGGCGGCGCCTCGGGCGGTCGGCACGGAGGGGGAGCGCTCGGCGGCGGAGCCCGTGGCGTCCGTGCCGTCCGGGCTGTCCGTGCCGTCCTCCGCCTCGGGGCGGCGCACGTTCCCGGTCACGCCCTGCGTGAGGTCGGCGACCAGCGGCGAGGGCGGCATGCCGTTGAGCACGGCGCCGTCCAGGGCCGCCGCCGCGGCGGCCGCCACGTCGACGGGGTCCATGTGCCGTCCGAACTGCGGCTCGGAGGACGGCCTGCGCGGCTTCTTCCGCTTGGAGAGGGCGTCGGCCTCGGCCCGGTCGTGGTCGAAGACGGCGTCGCCGCCGCGCCGTGACGTCCCTCCGCGCCTGCCCGGGGCGGCGGGCGACGGTGCGTCACGCCACGGCTCGTCGTAGGGCGCGCCCGCACCGTCGTCGCCGTCATGCCCGGCGTATTCCGCGGCGAGTTCGGCGGCCTCCTCGTCGGTCGGGGCGATGACGCGCAGCCGGATGCCGAGCAGCCGGAGCCGTTGCGGGATGGCGTTGACCGGGGTCGCCGTGACGACGAGCAGGCCGAAGACCGTCAGCAGGAGGAGCACGGGCACGGCGAGCGCGGCACCCATCGCGAAGATCAGCGGCTCGGACACGGCCCACCCGATGAGCCCGCCCGCGTCCCGCATGGCCTGCATGCCCGCGGCGCGGCCCGGCGCTCCGCAGGCGATGTGCACGAGCCCGAGCACGCCGAGGACCAGCGCGGACAGGCCGATGACGATGCGCCCGTTGGCCTCGGGCCGCTGCGGATAGAGGATCAGCCGTACGGCGATCGCACCGAGCAGTATCGGTACGAGCAGGTCGAGCCGGCCGAACGCGCCGGTGATGAGCATGGTGACGAGGTCGCCCACCGGGCCCTGGAGGTCGGACCAGGTGCCGGCCGCGACGATCAGCGCGAGCGCGAGCAGCAGCAGGCCGATGCCGTCCTTGCGGTGCGCGGGGTCGAGGCCCTTGGCGCCGCGCCCTATGCCGCGCATCGCGCCGCCCACGCCGTGCGCGGCCCCCAGCCATACGGCCTTCACGAGGCGGTAGACCCCGCCGGTGGGCGACGGCGCGGGCCTCGGGGCCGGTCTGGCCGTGGCCTTCTTCGCGGGCGCCTTCTTGGCCGGGGCCTTCTTGGCTGCCGTCTTCTTCGCGGGGGCCGCCTTCTGGGCGGCCTTCCTCGCGGGCGGGGCGGCGGCCTTCTTCGCCGCGCCGGTCGTCCGGGCGGCGCGCGGCTTCGCGGTGCCCGCCGCTCCCTGAGAACCCTTGCCGGACGTACGTGAGGCCATGGTGGTGAGGTTACCGGGACGAAGCCCCGGGGACACCTGTGGCCACTGCTTCACCCGTTCGTGTCGAAGCCGGCATGGGCGACGCTGACGCGCCGTCAGCCGCGCCTGGACGTCGGCGGCGGCGTCAAGGACACGGTGTCAGGGTGGCGTTCAGCGTGCGGTGTCAGGCCGGCGTTCGGGGATGCGGTGTCAGGGCTGTGGCGGGAACACGGGCGCCGACCCGTCGCTGCCGGGGCCGAGCGCGTCCAGCGCGCGGCGCAGCGCGGTGAGTTTGCGCTCCAGGTGCGCGGCGGTGGCGACCGCCGACGCGTCGGCCGCGTCGTCGTCGAGCTGTTTGGACAGCGCCTCGGCCTGCTCCTCGACCGCTGCGAGGCGCGCGGACAGTTCGGCGAGCAGCCCGGCGGGCTCCCTGGCCGCCTCGCCGACACCGGCAAGTTGCAGCCGCAACAGCTCGGCCTGCTCCTTGAGCTGGCAGTTCTTCATGTACAGCTCGACGAAGACGGACACCTTCGCGCGCAGCACCCACGGGTCGAACGGCTTGGAGATGTAGTCGACCGCGCCCGCCGCGTAGCCGCGGAACGTGTGGTGGGGGCCGTGGTTGATGGCCGTGAGGAAGATGATCGGGATGTCGCGGGTGCGCTCACGGCGCTTGATGTGCGCCGCCGTCTCGAACCCGTCCATCCCCGGCATCTGGACATCCAGCAGAATGACCGCGAAATCATCCGTCAGAAGCGCCTTGAGTGCTTCCTCCCCTGACGATGCCCGCACCAGTGTCTGATCGAGCGCGGAGAGGATCGCCTCCAGCGCGAGCAGATTCTCCGGCCGGTCATCGACCAGGAGGATCTTGGCCTTCTGCACCATGGCCACCCGCCCTCCTCCTCGCCCCGGCGACGGCCGCTCCCCGGCACCGGCGCGCGGTCCGAGACCGCGCTCCCCACCAGAGGAAGGCACCCGTGCGCCGTCCGTCCTTGTGCCGGTCATGGTAGCCGCACCCCGCCCATCGCCACACCCTGTCACCGCTATGTCACGGCGCACTAACGTGTAACGCGGCGAGGTCGTGGAACGTTCCCGGCACCTCTGTCACACACACCGTGCCACACCCCCCGCGCCACGGCCCCGGGCGCCCCCCGGCGGGGGCCTCCAGGGCCGCGCCGCGGCTCACCTCTCCCGCATGTACTCCGCCATCATCGTCAGCAGCTGGTCGGAGTCGACCGGTTTGGTCACATAGTCCGACGCACCCGACTCGATGGCCTTCTCCCGGTCGCCCTTCATCGCCTTCGCGGTGAGCGCGATGATCGGCAGCCCCGCGAACTGCGGCATCCTGCGGATCGCCGTCGTCGTCTCGTAGCCGTCCATCTCCGGCATCATGATGTCCATCAGCACCACGGTGACGTCGTCGTGCTGCTCCAGCACCTCGATGCCCTCCCGGCCGTTCTCCGCGTACAGGACGGACAGGCCGTGCGCCTCCAGGACGCTGGTGAGGGCGAAGACGTTGCGCACGTCGTCGTCGACGATGAGCACCTTCTCCGCGTTGAACGACACCGTGGACCGCGGGGTGGCCGCGGCCTGCTCGGCCTGCCCGGCGGAGCCCTCCGCTGACCGTGTCCGCTCGGCGGGCTGTACGACCGCCGGCACGTGCTCCGGCGGCTCCCCGGCGCCCTTCGCCTGTGTGCCGTTCGCCTGGGCGCGGCTCGCCTGCCCCGCCCCCGCGGTGCCCTGCTGCGGCTGAGGCTGTGCGGCGACGCCCGAGGGCAGCTCGGGCGGCCGGGTCCGCGCCTCGACGCTCGCGGGCGTCTCCGCCGGGCCGCCGCTCTCGGCCGCGGCGCCCTGCTGGGCGTCCCGGTCCGTGCGGGACACCTGCGGGTAGCCCTGAGGGGGCAGCTCGCTCGGGTGCAGCGGCAGGTAGAGGGTGAACGTGGAGCCGCGGCCCGGCTCGCTCGCCGCGTGGATCTCGCCGCCGAGCAGGCGCGCGATCTCCCGGCTGATGGACAGGCCGAGGCCCGTGCCGCCGTACTTGCGGCTCGTGGTGCCGTCGGCCTGCTTGAACGCCTCGAAGATGACGCGCATCTTGCTGGCGGCGATGCCGATGCCGGTGTCCGTGACGGAGAAGGCGATCAGGTCGCCGTCCGCCTCACGCAGCGAACCGGCTTCCAGCAGCTGCTCCCTGATCGCGACCGGCACGTCCGTGCCCGCGGGCCTGATCACCAGCTCGACGGCGCCCGTGTCGGTGAACTTCACCGCGTTCGACAGGAGGTTGCGCAGCACCTGCAGCAGCCGCTGCTCGTCGGTGTGCAGCGTGGCGGGCAGCTCGGGGGAGACCCGCACCGAGAAGTCGAGCCCCTTCTCCGCCGTCAGCGGACGGAACGTCGCCTCCACGTAGTCGACGAGCTGCACCAGCGCGATCCGCGTCGGGCTGACGTCCATCTTGCCCGCCTCGACCTTCGACAGGTCGAGGATGTCGTTGATGAGCTGAAGCAGGTCGGAGCCCGCCCCGTGGATGGTCTCCGCGAACTCGACCTGCTTGGGCGACAGGTTCGACTCGGCGTTGTCCGCGAGGAGCTTCGCCAGGATCAGCAGCGAGTTCAGCGGCGTGCGCAGCTCGTGCGACATGTTCGCCATGAACTCCGACTTGTAGCGCATCGAGACCGCGAGCTGCTCGGCGCGCTCCTCGAGCACCTGCCGCGCGTCCTCGATCTCGGTGTTCTTGAACTCGATGTCCCGGTTCTGCCGGGCGAGCAGCTCGGCCTTCTCCTCCAGCTCGGCGTTGGACGCCTGCAGCGCCTTCTGCCGGTTCTCCAGCTCGGCCGACCGCTCCCGCAGCTGCTCGGTCAGCTCCTGCGACTGCTTGAGGAGCACGCCCGTCTTGGAGTTGACGCTGATGGTGTTGACGCTGGTCGCGATCATCTCCGCGATCTGCTTGAGGAAGTCGCGCTGGATCTGCGTGAACGGCTGGAACGACGCCAGCTCGATCACGCCGAGCACCTTCCCGTCGAACAGCACCGGCAGCACGATCACGTGGGCGGGCGACGCCTCCCCCAGGCCCGAGGAGATCTTCAGGTAGCCGGGCGGCACGTTGACCTGGATCGTGCGCATCTCCTCGGCCGCCGTGCCGATCAGCCCCTGGCCCGGCCGGAACGACGTGGGCATCGAGCCCGCCGAGTAGCCGTAACTCCCGCGCAGGTACAGCTCGTAGCCGCCGTCCCTGCCCGTGTCGGCGCCCAGCTCCGCCGCCGTGCCCGTCTGCATGGCGAGGAAGAACGCGCCGTGCTGCGCGGACACCACGGGCGTCAGCTCGCTCATGATCAGCGAGGCGACGTCGTCCAGGTCGCGCCGGCCCTGCATCAGGCCCGAGATGCGCGCCAGGTTGCCCTTGAGCCAGTCCTGCTCCTCGTTGGCGATCGTGGTGTCACGCAGGTTGGCGATCATCGTGTTGATGTAGTCCTGCAGGTCCTTGATCTCGCCCGCCGCGTCCACGTCGATCTTCACGCCGAGGTCGCCGCGGGTCACCGCCGTCGCCACGTTGGAGATCGCCCGCACCTGGCCGGTGAGGTTCCCGGCCATCTCGTTGACGGACTCCGTCAGGTCGCGCCACGTGCCGTCCGCGGCGCGCACGCGCGCCTGGCCGCCCAGGATCCCCTCCGTACCCACTTCGCGGGCCACGCGCGTGACCTCGTCCGCGAAGTTGGACAGCTGGTCGACCATCGTGTTGACGGTGTTCTTGAGCTCCTGGATCTCGCCGCGCGCGTCGATGTCGATCTTCCGCGTCAGGTCGCCCTTCGCGATCGCCGTGGTGACCGTCGCGATCTGCCGCACCTGGCCGGTCAGGTTCGACGCCATCAGGTTCACCGAGTCGGTGAGGTCCTTCCACGTGCCGGACACTCCGGGCACGCGCGCCTGGCCGCCCAGCTCGCCCTCGGTGCCCACCTGCCGGGCGACCCGGGTGACCTCGTCGGCGAACGACGACAGGGTGGTCACCATCGTGTTGACGGTGTCCGCGAGCTCGGCGACCTCGCCGCGCGCCTCGACCGTCACCTTCTTGGTCAGGTCGCCGTGCGCGACCGCCGAGGAGACCCGCGAGATGTTGCGCACCTGGCTCGTCAGGTTGTTGGCCATCGTGTTGACATTGTCGCTGAGGTCCTTCCAGATGCCGACGACGCCCCGCACCCTGGCCTGGCCGCCCAGGATGCCCTCCGTGCCCACCTCGCGGGCCACGCGCGTGACCTCGTCCGCGAAGTTCGACAGCTGGTCGACCATCGTGTTGACGGTGGTGACCAGGTCGAGGATCTCGCCCTTCGCGTCGACCGTGATCTTCTTCGACAGGTCGCCCATCGCGACCGCGGTGGTGACCTCGGCGATGTTGCGGACCTGCGACGTCAGGTTGTTCGCCATGAAGTTGACGGACTGCGTCAGGTCCTTCCACGTGCCGGCGACGCCCTTGACCTCGGCCTGGCCGCCCAGCATGCCCTCCGTGCCCACCTCGCGGGCCACACGCGTGACCTCGTCGGCGAAGCTGGAGAGCTGGTCGACCATCGTGTTCAGCGTCGACTTCAGCTCGAGGATCTCGCCCTTCGCGTCCACGCTGATCTTCTGCGAGAGGTCGCCGCGCGCGACGGCCGTGGCGACCTGGGCGATGGAGCGGACCTGGTCGGTCAGATTGCCCGCCATGCCGTTCACGGAGTCCGTCAGGTCGCGCCAGACGCCCGCGACGCCCGGCACCTGTGCCTGGCCGCCCAGCCTGCCGTCCGTGCCGACCTCGCGCGCCACGCGCGTCACCTGGTCGGCGAAGGCGGAGAGCTGGTCGACCATCGTGTTGATCGTGTTCTTGAGTTCGAGGATCTCGCCCTTGGCGTCCACCTCGACCTTCTTGGACAGGTCACCGCGCGCCACGGCCGTCGTCACCTGGGCGATCTGGCGCACCTGGTTCGTCAGGTTGCCCGCCATGAAGTTGACGGAGTCCGTCAGCTCCTTCCACGTGCCGGAAACACCCGGCACGCGCGCCTGACCGCCGAGGCGGCCCTCGGAACCGACGTCCCGCGACATCCGCGTCACCTGGTCGGCGAAGCTGGACAGCTGCGCCACCATCGTGTTGACGGTGTTCTTCAGCTCCAGCATCTCGCCGGCGACCTCGACCTGGACCTTCTGCGACAGGTCGCCGTTGGCCACCGCCGTCGTCACCTGCGCGATGTCGCGCACCTGGCCAGTGAGGTTGCGGAACGCGTTGTTGACGGAGTCGGTCAGGTCCTTCCACGTGCCCGCGGCGCCCGGCACGTGCGCCTGGCCGCCGAGGCGCCCCTCGACGCCGACCTCGCGCGCGACGCGTGTCACCTCGGAGCCGAACGACTGGAGCTGGTCCACCATCGTGTTGACGGTGTTCTTCAGCTCCAGCATCTCGCCGGCGACCTCGACCTCGACCTTCTGCGACAGGTCGCCGCTGGCCACCGCCGTCGTCACCTGCGCGATGTCGCGCACCTGCGTGGTCAGGTTCCTGAAGACCGTGTTGACGGAGTCCGTGAGGTCCTTCCACGTGCCCGCCGCGCCCGGCACCTGCGCCTGGCCGCCGAGCAGGCCCTCGGCGCCGACCTCGCTCGCCACGCGCGTCACCTCGTCGGCGAACGTGCGCAGCGTCTCCGTCATCTGGTTGATCGTGTCGGCGAGCTGCGCGACCTCACCGCGTGCCGTCACCGTCACCTTCCGCGACAGGTCGCCGTTGGCGACGGCCGTCGTGACGGACGCGATGCCGCGGACCTGGCTGGTCAGGTTGGTCGCCATCGTGTTGACGGAGTCCGTGAGGTCCTTCCAGACACCCGCGACACCCGCGACCTCGGCCTGCCCGCCGAGCTCGCCCTCCGTACCGACCTCGCGGGCCACGCGCGTGACCTCGGAGGAGAACGAGGACAGCTGGTCGACCATCGTGTTGACGGTGTTCTTCAGCTGCAGCATCTCGCCGGCGACATGGACCGTCACCTTGCGCGACAGGTCGCCCTTCGCGACGGCCGTCGTCACGAGCGCGATGTCGCGCACCTGGGCCGTCAGCCGGTACGCCATCGTGTTGACGGAGTCCGTCAGGTCCTTCCAGGAGCCGGCCATGCCCCTGACCTTGGCCTGACCGCCCAGCTTGCCCTCCGTGCCCACTTCGAGGGCGACGCGCGTCACCTCGTCGGTGAACGCGGACAGCTGGTCCACGAGGTTGTTGACCGTGCGGGCCACCTTCAGGAACTCGCCGCGCAGGGGCCTCTCGGCCGCCGTGCCCTGGCCGCCCTCGGCGAGCGACCGCAGCTCCATCCGCTGTGCGAGATCACCCTCGGCGACCGCGGAGAGCACCCTGCCGACCTCGGACACCGGCCGCGCGAGGTCGTCCACGAGCGCGTTGGCCGCGTCGATCGCCGACGCCCAGGACCCCTCGCAGGTGCCCGTCTCCAGGCGCTCCGTGAGCTTTCCCTCACGCCCGACCACCCTGCGTACCCGGGCGATCTCGCCCGTGAGGTGCAGGTGGCGGTCGGCGACCTCGTTGAACACCGCGGCGATCTCCGCCATGGTGTCGTCACCGGTCACGGTCAGGCGCCGGCGGAAATTGCCGTCCCGCATCGCGATCAGACCCGTGAGCAGTCTGTTCAGGGCCGCCGAGTCCACCTCGGTCGTCCCGCCGCTCCGGGACCGTCCGCCTTTCGCACGCGCTCGTCCTTCGCGCGCCGCCACGCCAGACTCCACCGTGTCCCTCCCACAGGGGTCGACCGTTATTACTTGTCCGGTCTCTACTTGCCCGGTCTCTCACCGGAAGCCTGCCCAGTGTTTCACCATGCTCGAACCCGGCGATAACAGTTCGGCAGCTTCCTCCAGCGTCGCATCCCGCCCCGCGTCCCCGAAGGACGGAATCCGGGCCGACCGGCATCCACCAAGGCAGCGAAGGTAAGTAACCTTGGCGGCGGCTGTCCACCCGTCCCGGTCCGCCCGGCAAGGGGCGGTGTGACGAGTACTACAACCGGGCAGCGGGAGGGGCGGGGCCGTTTCATGGCGGAGCCGGACGTTGCAACGCGTACGAGGAGTTCTGTGATCACCGCGCGGGCGGCTGCCACCTTCGACCCCGAGGGCCGGTCCGTCGCGGCCGCCCGGGCCTTCGTGCGCGACACGCTGCAGGGCTGGGGCTGCTCCGACGTCGTCGACGACGCGGTCGTCCTGACCAGCGAACTCGTCACCAACGCCGTCATCCACGCGGGCACGGCGGCCGACGTGCGCTGCCTGCGCACGGAGCAGGGCGTGCGGGTCGAGGTCGCGGACCGCTACCCCGAGCGCGAGGTTCCCGTGCAGGCCACGGGCCACTCGATCGGCAACCTCGACAGCGAGCACGGCAGGGGGCTGCTGCTGTGCGCCGCGCTCGCCTCCCGCTGGGGCGTCGAGTACACCCCGTCCTACAAGCAGGTCTGGTTCCAGCTCGACATGCCGGAACGGCCCGTCGGCACCCGCTCCGCCGGCCCCCTGCTGCCCACGGCGCTGCTGCCCACCGCCGACGACCGGGTACGCGTCGCGGTCGTCCAGGTCGACGAGTCGGCCACCGTCGAGGGCTGGAACGAGGACGCGCAGGCACTCTTCGGCTACACGGCGGAGCAGACCGTCGGCAAGCCGCTCTCCGACTTCGCCGCCTGGCCGCACACCCCCGGCACGAGCATGGGCATCGTCGAGGCCCTGCGGCTGTCGCGCTGGGAGGGCAGCTACGGCATCAGAAACGCCGACGGCAGAGTCATCCCCGTCTACGCGTCCCACCTGCGCGTGCGCGACACCCAGGGCGAGCCGTCCACGGTCTGCCTGCTCGTACGCGACTACGAACGCGCCGTCATCCAGACCCCACCGCGCCAGGCGGCCAAGGAGGCGAACGGCGAGAACCGCACCGCCGACCCGTTCGAGGTCTTCATCGGCTCGCCCGCCCCCGACGACCTGGACGGCCTCCTCCAGCGCACCGTGGAACGCTCGCGCGACATGCTCGAGGGCGACGCGGCGTTCCTCCTGCTCGCCACCGACGACGAGACGGAACTCGAGGTGCGCGCCACCACGGGACTGCCGTCCGCGCGCCAGCGCTTCGCTCGCGTGCCCGTCGAGGCCGGCGCGGGACGGTACGGCTCGGCCCGCCTGCCCGCCGTCCACGACGACCTCGCGGCCCTGCCCGGCGCCGTACCCCTCCTCACGGGCACCGGCATGCGCTCCGTCGTGACCGTCCCCCTCAAGGTCGAGGGCCGCCTCACCGGCTCGCTCGGCGTGGCCGCCGAGGCGCCGGGCCGCTACTCCAACGAACAGGCGCTGCGACTGCAGTTCGCGGCCGACCGGATCGCCCTCGCCGTCGAATCGGCGCGCCTCGGGGAGCTCGAACGGCTGCGCCGCGGCTCGCTGTCCTTCCTCGTGGAGGCGTCCGACCTGCTCGCGGGAACGCTGGACCACAACCAGACCCTCGCGCTCATGTCGCAGATGACGGTCCCCACCCTCGCCACCTGGTGCGCCGTCTACACCATCGCCGACACCTCGTCCGAGCCCGAGCTGTCCTTCGTGCTGCACGAGGACGAGGAGCGCATCGACGGCCTGAAGGCCCTGCTCTCCAGGATCAGCCCGCCCGAGCCGGTCCCCACCCCGGGCGCCAGGCTATGGACCGCCCCCGCCGACGCGGCGCACCAGTCGGCGTTGCGCAGTTCCATGCGGGAGCTCACGACCGGCTCGTCGGCGGCGGGCTCCGGGGTCGGCCCCTCCCTCGCGACGGCCGCAGCCGTCGGCGGGGAGACGGTCGTCCTGCCGCTGGTCGCACGCAACCGCGTCATCGGCATGCTCACGCTGGGCAAGCCGTCGGACGACCACTTCCGCCAGGAGATCCTGGAACTGGCCGAGGACCTGTCACGCAGGGCGGCACTCGCCCTCGACAACGCGCGCCTGTACTCGGAGCGCACCGCGATCAGCCAGTCGCTCCAGCGCAGCCTGCTGCCGCCCGAGCTGCCCGTGATCCCCGGCGTCGAGGTCGAGGTCATCTACCGCGCGGCGGGCGAGGGCAACGAGGTCGGCGGCGACTTCTACGACCTGTTCCCCATCAAGGACGGCGTCTACGGCTTCGCCATCGGGGACGTCTGCGGCACGGGCCCCGAGGCGGCCGCCGTCACCGGCCTGGCACGCCACGCGCTGCGCCTGCTCGCCCGGGAGGGCCTCGGCGGCCCGGCGGTACTCGAACGGCTCAACGCGGCCATCCTCGACGAGGGCGCGCGCAGCCGCTTCCTCACACTGCTCTACGGCGAGTTGCGTCCCCAGGAGGACGGCAGCGCGCTGCTCAACGTCGTCTGCGCCGGCCACCCGCTGCCGCTGCGGCTGCGCCAGGACGGCTCCGTCGACCCGGCCGCGGAGCCCCAGACCCTGCTCGGCGTGATGGACGACCTCGACCTGTACGAGCAGACCGTCACGCTCGACCCCGGCGATGTCCTGCTCTGCGTCACCGACGGCGTCACCGAGCGGCGGGAGGGCACGCGCATGCTCGGCGACGACGGCCTCGCCGAGGTCCTCGCCACCTGTACGGGCCTCACGGCGGGCGCGGTCGCCGCACGCATCCTGCGCGCGGTGGAACGGTTCGCCGCCGCGCCGGCCTCCGACGACATGGCCATCCTCGCGCTGCGCGTCCCGGAACCGCAGGCGTGACGGCGGTTCAGGCCGGCTTCGCCTTGGCGCTGTCGTACGCGGCGCGCGCGTCGAAGACGTCCCCGAGGCTCGCCTCCGCCCACCGCGCGAGCGCCCACACCTGATCCGCGGCCTGACGTCCGAGCGGCGTCAGCGAGTAGTCCACGTGCGGCGGGATGACCGGCTTGGCGTCCCGGTCGACGAAGCCGTCGCGCTCCAGCGTCTGCAACGTCTGCGCCAGCATCTTCTCGCTCACGCCGCCGACCTCGCGCCGCAGTTCGCTGAAGCGGAACGTGCCCTCCGTCAGGACGGCGAGCACAAGCACGCCCCACCGGCTGGTGACGTGCTCGAGCACGCCCCTGGAGGGACAGGCGAACCGGTTCACGTTCGGCTCGTCCCCGGACGGCCGCGCACCTTCGGCGAGGAAGCGCGCGACCTCGGTCTTCGCACCAACAGTCATGCCAGTACCTTACTTCGAAGTGGGTACTTACGAATCTTCCTGTACCACCCGTACGGTGGCCTGGTCGCAGTACGTACCGAACGGAAAGAGAACCAATCCATGAGCATCGTGATCACCGGCGCGACCGGACAGCTCGGCCGCCTTGTCGTGGCCGACCTGCTGGCAGCGGGTGTGCCTTCCGGCGACATCACGGCGGTGGCCCGCAGCGAGGCGAAGGCCGAGGACCTGGCGGCGGCCGGTGTGCGGGTGCGCGTCGCGGACTACGACGAGCCGGGTTCCTTCAAGCCCGTCATCGGCCAGGGCGACCGTGTGCTGCTGATCTCCGGTACGGACATCGGCAGGCGCGCCGAACAGCATGCGGCCGTGATCGACGCGGCGAAGGCCGCCGGGGCCGCGCAGCTCGCGTACACGGGCGTCTTCGGCGGTCCGACCGCGGACTTCCTGCTGGCAGCCGACCACCGCGCGACGGAGCAGCTGATACTCGACTCGGGGCTGCCGTACACGTTCCTGCGCAACGGCTGGTACTCGGACGCACCGTCCTTCACCGCGGACCTGCCGGGCATTCTGGAGCGCGGCGCGATCATCACCAGCACGACGGCCGGCGCGCGCATCGCGACGGCGCCGCGTACGGACTACGCGGAGGCCGCGGCGCGTGTGCTGCGCGAGGACGGCCATCTGGGCAAGGCGTACGAGTTGAGCGGCGACGCCGCCTGGTCGTTCGACGAGTTCGCCGACGAGGTGTCACGGCAGTCCGGCCGGCGGATCGTTCACCGCGCGGTGACGCCGGCGGAGCACAAGGCCACTCTCGTCGGCGCGGGCCTGCCCGAGGGCTTCGCGGAGGTGCTGGTGGACGTGGACGCCGCGATCAGCCGTGGGTCGCTGGCGGGCACTCCCGGCGATCTGTCCCGCATTCTCGGGCGTCCGACGACCCCGATCGCGGACTCGATCGCGGAGGCGCTCACGCGGGCGGAGAAGAAATAGCCCGGGAAACGCGAAAAGGCCCGCACCTGTGGTGCGGGCCTTCCCGGTCCTGCGAACGTATTGTTCGGCGGCGTCCTACTCTCCCACAGGGTCCCCCCTGCAGTACCATCGGCGCAGTAGAGCTTAGCTTCCGGGTTCGGAATGTAACCGGGCGTTTCCCCTACGCTAAAACCACCGAAACACTATGAAACTATCGAACACCGGTATCTCTTCACGGCTGTTCGTGGTTTCAGAACCAACACAGTGGACGCGAGCCTCTATGGACAAGCCCTCGGCCTATTAGTACCGGTCAACTCCACCAGTCACCTGGCTTCCATCTCCGGCCTATCAACCCAGTCGTCTACTGGGAGCCTTACCCCATCAAGTGGGTGGGAGTCCTCATCTCGAA
>NZ_JAGIQL010000065.1 GCF_017813245.1 Streptomyces montanisoli | reverse complement strand
ATGCCGCCGGGCGTGCCGCACCGTGTCGAGGACGCCCTCGGGGCCCGCGTCGGCGATGTGGTTGCCGGCCAGCGTCACCGCGTGGAAGCCCGCTCGTGCCAGGGCGCCGAGCGCCTCCGGGTCGGCCGGCGGGGCCGGCACGTCCGTGCTGCTCTGCGCGGTGGTGGTGGAGTGTGGCACCTCCACGTGGCCGATGACCACGTCGCCGCCCGTCAGCACGTGCCGGCTCGGCTCGAAGAAGGAGTCGGGTTCGGGTTCGGGTTCGTCGAGGATGATGTCGCCCACGGCGAGGATGGTCGTCATCGCCACTGCCCTCCGTCCTCCTCGTAGCCCGCGAGTTCGTCGAGGAACAGCCGTACTTCGCGGGCCAGCCGTGCGGGGCGTTCCTGGGCGACGAAGTGGCCTTCGTCCTGGAACAGGACGGACTTGCAGCCCGGCACACGGGTCGCGGCGCGCAGGGCCGCATCGGGTGAGATGACACCGTCGCGCATGCCGGCCAGGGACAGGACGGGAACGTCGATCGTCTCCAGGATCCGCGCCACTTCCTCGTTCGTGCGGGCTTCCGGGAAGGGCATGCCCTGGTTGACGGTGGCTTCCTCCTCGCTGTACGTGAGGTTGCGTGCGACGAGCGCCCGGACGGTCTCCTCGCGCAGGGCCAGGCGCTCCTTCCCCTCTGTGGGCCCGCCCAGGACGCGGAACTGCTCCTCGACGACGGCCGGATCGCGTCTGCCCTCGACGATGCGGCGGCGGCCGGCGGACGACGATGTGTCCCCGGTGCGGTCGTGCGGCGCGCCCACCACGCTCACCAGGGCGCGCAGCCGCTCGGGGTGGTGGCGGGCGAGGTGCCAGCCGATGCCCGCCCCGTGCGAGACCCCGGTGTAGACGAAGCTGTCGATGCCCAGGTGGTCGGCGACGGCCAGCACGTCGTCGCCCCACTGGTCGAGCCAGCCGGCCGCGGGCGGCCGTGCCAGGTGGGTGGAGCGTCCGAAGCCGCGCGCCTGCACGGTGACGACGGTGCAGCGGTAGGGGGGCTCGGCGAGTACGCGGGGATAAGGCCCGAAGCCCGAGGCACTGGAGATGACCACGTCGCCTCCGCTGCCGTGCTGCTCGTACCAGACGTCGGCGCCGTCGAGAGCCAGTGTGGTCACGGGCGGTTTCCCTTCTCGTTGGACGCGGCGGGGGCCACGTGGTGGGGCAGGTGGGACAGTTGCCGCCCGCGTGCCTGGTCGAGGAGCGTGCGGGCGTCGTGGTCGAGCAGGAGCCCCTGGCCGGTGAGTTCGGCGCAGGCCTCGCGGAAGCGGTCCGTGTAGGCGCGGTGGGTGGGGTACAAGGCAGCCAGTTGCTCCTGGGGCAGCGATGTCATGTGGCCGATGAGCCGGGCTACGTCCCGCGGGTCGCCGTGCGGTGCCCATGGTGACGGTTCGCAGTGGCCGGCCAGCGGAGTGCTGTGGGGGTGGTAGGCGGCGACGGGTGCCTCGACCCAGGGGGTGCGCACACCACCACGCACGTTGCCGTACTCGTCGCGTGCGAGTTCCTCGGGTGCTCCTGGCGGCCCGTCGGGCACATGGTCGGCGTAGTGGAATCGTGCGGCGCGCGGTGGCCGCCGTCCCTCGGCGGCCCAGCCGTGCAGGAGTGCGTACGCGGCGCGCGCCACCGCGTCGAGCCGCGCGTCACTCGGCTGCTCGGCAATGCGCCGCTCGGGTACCCGGTGGCCGAGGGCGCGGAACTGTGCCCTGTTGGTCGAGACGTCGGGCAGCGAGGGGTTGTCGTGGGACGTGCCGGCCACCTGGTAGAGGCGGTAGCGGTCGCCGGGCTCGTCGGCGTCGTCCCGCAGGGCGATGCGGTGGGTCTCGCTCTCGAACTCGCTGAGCACTTCGAGTACCGGCACGTCGGCCGGCCGGATCGTGCGGCGCGGATCGTCCGGCGGCAGCGGCTCGGAGTCCGCGCCGAGCGGTGGGTAGCCGGCGGCTCCCGCCGCCCCCGAGGAGATGCCGATGAGGTACCCGTCGACCGCCGGTGCCCCGCCGGGGAGGCGGTGCCGGCCGTGGAAACCGTCCTGGAGGAAGACCCGGCAGACACTGCCGGTGTTCGACCAGCCCGACAGGTAGACGTGGCGGACCTGGTCCGCCATGCGGCCGAGGACGCTGGAGTCCTCGGTGCGCAGGCTGGCGAGGACCGTGCCCACGATGTCCCACCGCAGGCTCGCGGAGGCGATGTCGATCCGCGCGTAGCGTGCCGGGTCGGCATCGTCGCGGAGTGTCCGGGCGCTTCGGTGGTCCTGCGTGATGCCCACCCAGGCGGCGCCGGTCGCGGTGATCCAGGGGTGGGCGGTGCGCCACGCGGGCGCGCTGTCGTAGTCGGGGTGGAGGGGTTCGGCCTGCACGACGCCGCTGAAGCGTCCCGCGTCCGGTGTGCGGACCAGTACGCGCGTGGTGAAGCGCCGTTCGCCGGTCTGCTCGACCACCCCGTCGCGGTGCCGGTACTCGCCCGCGGTGGCGGAGACGAGGAACTCGCGTTCCGTGTAGCCGAGCGGGCCGAGGTCGACCCCGGTGTCCGCTTCTGGCAGGTGGCTGGTGCCGAGAGGGCGGGAAGTCGCGGTGATCGGCACTTCGTTCAGGTGGAGCTCTGTCACGGCTGCCGACCTCCGGGTCCGGCCGGCGTCTCCTCGTACATATGCGGCCAGGGGGGTAGTTCGTGCGCGCGATGGCAGGCCACCCGGCCGCCGTGCGGTGATGGTTGCAGGAGGGGGCGTTCGGTGCGGCAGCGGTCGACGGCGTAGGGGCACCGGTGTGCGAACGGACAGGCGTCGCCGAGCGGTGACAGCCTCGCGGGCGGTGGTGTCAGCGCCTCGCGGCGTGCGCGCCGTTCCCGTTGGACGGCGATGTCACGTGCGGGCGCGGACATGACGAGCCGCTGGGTGTACGGGTGGCTGGGAGTGCGGCAGACCGACTCCGCGCTGCCCGATTCCATGATCCGGCCCCGGTACAGGACGACGATCTCCTCCGCGATGTGGTGGACGACGGACAGGTCGTGGGTGATGAAGAGCATGGACAGGCCCAGGTCCTGCTGGAGTTCGAGCAGCAGGTTGAGGATCTGCGCCTGCACCGACAGGTCGAGGGCGCTGACCGCCTCGTCGCATATGACGAGTTCGGGGCGGAGTATCAGCGCGCGGGCGATCGAGGCGCGCTGCCGCTGGCCGCCGGAGAACTGGGCTGGGTACCGGTTCGCGGCTTCGGGGCCGAGGCCGACTCGTTCCAGCATGGCATCGACGGCGGCGGTCCGGCTCTCGCGTCCCCGGCCGCCTCGTTCGGTGCCCGCGGCATGCGAGCGCAACGGCTCGGCGAGCGTGTAGCCGAGCGTCTTGGTGGGGTCGAGGGAGCTGTACGGGTCCTGAAAGACCGCCTGTATCTGCTGGGGCCGGTCACGGCGGCCGAGTTCGCGCAGGTCGGTCGTGCCGTACCTGACAGCGCCCGCGCTGACGGGCGCGAGGCCGAGCACGGCGCCCGCGACCGTGGATTTGCCGGAGCCCGACTCGCCCACGACGCCGACAGCGCGGCCGGGCGGCACCCGCAGGCTCACCCCGTCGACGGCGCGTCGCCGCTTGCGGTGCCCGATGGCGTAGTCGACGTGCAGGTCGTCGATGACGAGTTCGGCCGTGGCGGACGGCACGGTGGTGTTCATCCGTGTGCCTCCAGGGCTTTGGTGTGGATGCATCGGCTGCGGTGTCCCGCACGGATGCCGATCATGGGAATCTCCCTTTCGGCGCAGTCCTCCTCGGCCATCGGGCACCGGTCGCGGAAGCGGCATCCGCTGGGCCGGGCCCCCGGCGGGGGCACGCTGCCCCCGATGGCGCGGATGGGGGTGCGCCGTGTCGCGTTCTCCGGACTGGTGGCGATGAGCGCGCGGGTGTACGGGTGCGCGGACCGGTCGAAGATCTCGGCCACGGGCGCGCTCTCGACGACCTCACCGGCGTACATGACGGCGACGTGGGTGCAGAAGTCGGCGACGACTCCCCAGTCGTGGGTGACGATGAGGACGGCCATGCCGGTCTCCCGCTGGAGCCGGCGCAGCAGGGCCAGGATGTCCGCCTGCACCGTGACGTCGAGCGCCGTGGTGGGTTCGTCGGCGACGAGCAGCTCGGGAGAACCGGCCAGCGCGGCCGCGATGGCGACGCGCTGGGCCATGCCTCCCGAGATCTGGAAGGGGAAGCGCCGGGCGATCTCCTCGGGATCAGGCAGTTCGACCGTGGCCAGGAGTTCACGCACCCGGCGGTCCGCGTCCCTTCGCGACAGCTTGCCGTGGCGGCGCACGATCTCGCGCAGCTGGGCGCCGATCCGGAACGAAGGGTCGAGGGCGGTCATGGGCTCCTGCGAGATCAGGGCGATGCGGCTGCCCCTGAGCTCCTCGAGTTCCCGCTGTCCGGCTGAGAGAAGGTCGCGGCCGCGGAAGCGTACGGTGCCGGCGGTGACGGTGCCGTTGCGGTCCAGGATGCGCAGGATGGTGCGGGCCGTGACGGACTTGCCGCTGCCAGATTCGCCCACGAGTCCCAGCGTCTGGCCGCTGTCGAGGTCGAAGCTGACGCGGGTCAGCATCTCGGCGTCGCCCGCCGGCGTGCGGAAGGAGACGGCGAGGTCGCGCAGGGACAGCAGCACCGGGTCAGGGCCGGGGAGCATCCGCGGTGGCACCGCGCGGCGGCTGACGGGCTTGGCGAGCAGGCCGCCCGACGATGTGTGGCTCTGCGCTGTGACGTCGCGGACCACATCGCCCAGGATGCCGAGGGCGAGGACCGTCAGCGCGATCAGTACGCCCGCCGGGGCGAGCAGCCACGGGTCCTCGGTGACGGTCAGGACGGACTCGTTGATCATCCCGCCCCAGGTCGGCGCCGGCGGCGGCGGGCCGAGTCCGATGAAGGTCAGGCCGGTCTGCACGCCGATGGACACGGCCGCGAACAGGGAGGACTGGACGATGACGGTGCCGCGGCAGCGGGGAAGTATGTGGCGGAAGACGATCTGCGTTCGGCTCAGGCCGAGCAGTTCCGCGGCGGAGACGTACAGTTCGCGGCGCACGGCCATGGCCGTTCCGCGGACCATCCGGAGCATCCCGGAGCCACCGAGCACACCGAATGTGATCATGGCCGCCGTGATGGACCTGTCGAAGATCGACAGGATGGCGAGCAGGATGACGATCGCGGGGACCGACATCACGAGGTCGGCTGCCCGCATGACGATCCGGTCGAACCTGCCGCCGAGGTACCCGGCGGTGACACCGAGCGGCACGGCTACCAGCAGCTGAGCCGCGACGCCTTCGGCCACGCCCACCAGGGTGGAGCGTCCGCCGTACAGCAGCCTGCTGAGTACGTCGCGTCCGAGGCTGTCCGTGCCCAGCCAGTGCCCGGTGGTGGGGAGTTGGAGCACGTGGTGCAGGTCCTGGTGCAGGGGGTCAGCGGGCGCGGACACCGGCGCGAGCGCGCACGCGAGGAGGAGAAGGAGGAGGAAGCCCCCGGTGACGGCGCCGCGCGGGCTGCGCACGAGGGCGGGGAGGACGCCGCGGCGGGCGGCGCGGCCCGCACGTGCCACTGCTGTCATGAGACGCGCACCTTGGGGTTGAGGAAGCCGTAGGCGATGTCGATGAGGAAGTTGACGAGGATGACCGCGAGGGTCAGCACCACGCCCACGCCGAGGATGAGGGGCACATCGTGGTCGAGTGTGGCCTGGGTGGCGAGCGATCCCAGGCCGGGCAGGACGAACACGTTCTCGATGAAGACGGCGCCGGTGAGCATTCCCACGGCGATCAGGCCGAGTGACGTGACCACGGGGATGGCGGCGTTGCGCAGGACGTGCCGGTAGTGCAGGGAGCGGCTGCTGACGCCGTTGGCCCGCAGGAACCGCACGTAGTCGGCCTCCAGGACGTCGAGAACGGCGTCCCGGGTCTGCTTGGCCACGGCGGTGATGCCGTTCAGGCTGAGGGCGATCACCGGCAGCACGATGGAGCGCAGCCAGCCGAGGGGGTCCTCCGTGAGCGGCTGGTACCCGGTGGCCGGCAGCCAGCCGAGCCGTACGGCGAAGACGATGACCATGATGAGCGCGATCCAGAAGCCCGGCAGGGCGAAACCCAGGAGGGTCACCAGGTCGATGAACCGGCCGAGCAGTCCTCCGCGCACCGCGGCCGCGAACCCGAGGGCGATCCCCACGACGGCACTCAGCAGCAGACCGGGCACGAGCAGGGACAGGGTGACGCCGGTGCGTGTGGCGAGGCTGGACGTGACGTCCACACCGTTGATGATCGACGTGCCGAGGTCACCGTGCACGGCGCCCGCGAGCCAGTGCCCGTAGCGCTCGAACCAGGGCTCTGTCAGACCGAGTTGCTTACTGAGGGCGGCGACGGACGCCGGCGTCGCGTTCTGTCCGAGTATGGTCTGCGCGGCGTCCCCGGGGACGAGGGCCTCCAGGGCGAACACGATGAGGGAGACGAGCAGGAGAAGGGGGATCGACATCGCGATCCGGTTGGCTATCAGCCGCAGCACGATGTGCCTCCGGTCATGCGCGGTCCCGCCCCGGGCTCACTTCAGCCGCCAGGAGTAGGCGGCCGTGGGGCCCACGGGTACGGGGTTGGGGTTGACGACCGACGACGTGACGTGTTCGAGGTCGGGCGAGGAGTAGGAGATGTTCTTCGTCGCGAACACCGGCACGAACCAGGCGAGTTGCTGGAGCCGGCGGGACGCCTGCTGGTAGAGGTCGGTACGCGCGCCTGCATCGGTCTGCGCGGCGGCGCGGGCGAGCAGCGAGTTCAGCTCCTTGTCCGAGGAGCCGAAGGGGTTGAAGACACCGCTCATGATCTGCAGATCGGTCGCCTGCATGCTGGCACCCACGTTGGGAAAGATGGTGGCGGCGTACTGCTTGGACAGCGCGTCGCCGGTGAACTGGGCGATGCCGGTCGACTCCACCCTGAGTGTGACGTCGATGCCGATGTCCCCGAGGGCCGCCGCGATCGCCTGGGAGTAGTTGGTGTTGGGGTCGATGATGGACTGGGTCAGTACCGTCAGCCGGAAGCCGTGCGGGTAACCGGCCTGCGCGAGGAGGCGTTTGGCCCTGGCCACGTTGTGCCGGTAGCCGAGTGACGCCTTGTAGCCGTCCGTGCCGGGAAGCATGATCTGGTCGCTGGCCGAGGCGTACGCACCGGCCAGGCCGTGGGCGATCGTCGACCGGTCGAATGCCAGGGCGATCGCGTGGCGGACTCTCGAATCGGCGAGCGGCGGCGACACCTTCCCCGTGCGGTCGACGAGGTTCAGCGCCCAGTTGTAGAAGGGCGCGGTGTTGATCCTGAGGCCGGCCGCTCGCGCCGCGTCGACGGTGTTGGCGCTGCCGTTCGCGTACTGGACCTGCCCGGTCTTCGCGGCGGCCAGAACGGCGTTGGGGTCACCGATGACCTTGATGGAGACGGTGTCGAACTGCTGCGCCGACGGGCGGAAGTAGTGGTCGTTCCTCCGGTACACGTAGCGGTTGCCCGCTATCGAGTCCTGGCCGTCGTAGACGTACTGGCCCGTACCGTCGCTGGCGGTGAGCAGGGAGGCGGGGTGGGCCAGCCCCTTCGGGCCGATGATGTTGCCCATGCCGTTGTACTGCGTCATCGCCATGGGCGCTTCGGGGTTGGGGTCCGCGAAGGTGACACGCACCTTCATGGGGCCCAGGGCCTCGACCTTCGCGATGTGCCCGACGTTGCCGACCAGCCCGCCGCCCGCGTGCAGGAAGTAGCGCATGGACGCCACGACGGCCCGGGCGGTCAGGGGGGCGCCGTCGGAGAACGTCACGCCGTCGCGCAACCGCAGGTCGAAGACGGTGTTGGAGTCCCCGGCGAAACCCCATGAGGTGGCCAGGTCGGGCACCAGCCTGCCATCGCCGCTCAGGTAGATGAGCGGGTCGTAGGCGAGCGAGACGAACGTCGTCGACCCGCCATTGCCGGCCTTCGCGGGGTCGAGGCTCACCGGTGGACCCTCGAACTGCATGGTGAGGTCCCCGGTGTCCGCCGCCCTGGTGGCTCCGCCCGCCGAGCAGGAGCTCAGCGCGAGCACGGAGGCCAGGACGGCCGCGGGGAGGAAACGGTGACGACGAGCCGGACGGGAGCTGCGCCGCATGCCGCGAAGAGGCCTTCTCATTACGCACTCCAGCGGTGTGTTCTCAGCGATGAGTTGGTGTGAACTTATAGCTGAGGCTTACGAGCGTCAATATAAGTGCAACACATTTCTTCCTACCGTCATCCGGCTCCTCGAAGGCAAGCGGCTGCCACCACCGATGAAACGAGTACGCAGGGATCAACGTACGCACTCCACCTGTACCATCGTCACGCAAAGTGCAATAGAGATTGACTCTCTCGGATGGGGAAACACAGCGTGCGAACCGAAGCTGACGGCAGGGAGAGCGCCCAGCGGCCGCCGATGCCCCGCGGCAGGGGCGGCTCATCGCCACAGCACCTTCTGGTCACCTTGCTCGGTGACTACTGGATCGGCCAGGAGGAGGACCTGCCGTCGGCCGGTCTCATCGAGCTGCTCGCCGAGTTCGGCGTCACACCGTCCAGCGCCCGGGCAGCGCTCAACCGTCTGTTGCACCGGGGGCTCCTCGAGATCCGCAGGGCGGGCCGCCAGACCTACTACCGGCTCGGCGCGGAGGCCTCGCAACGGCTGGCCGAGGGCGGCAGGCGCATCGCCGGCTTCGGGCTCCGTCCCGTGTGGGACGGCACGTGGACCGTGGTGGCCTTCTCCGTGCCGGAAGAACGCAGGGGAAGCCGGCACCTGTTGCGGTCGAGGCTGACCTGGTGCGGCTTCGCGCCCCTGTACGACGCGGTATGGGTTTCGGCGTCCTCGACCGCGGCCGAGGCCCGGGCCGTGCTCGGCGACCTGGAGATCGAGTCGGCCAGCGTGCTGACGACGAGCGCCGGCACGGCCCTGGGCCGCTCCCCGCTCGACGCCTGGGATCTGCGGGAGCTGGCCACCGTCTACGAGTCGTTCATCGAGGAGGCGTCCGCACTGCTGGACCTCGCACGAACCGGGGATATCGCGCTCCGCCGCGCCCTCGTGGCCCGCACGCACCTCATGGACGCCTACCGGCGCTTCCCGGGGAGCGACCCGGGCCTGCCGAGCGAGCACATGCCATCACACTGGCCGCGCGACCGTGCCCGGGCGCTGTTCGTGGCCGCCTACGAGGCACTCGGTCCGCTGGCCGAGGCACGGGCCGGGCAGATCATGGCCCGCCACGACCCCGGTGCCGCCGCCCGCGCCCGCTGCCGGTCGATCAGTCAGCTGCTGCGCCGGGAAGCGGACCCCGGGCCACTGCCCAGTCCGCGGTCGTGAGGTACCTGACGCAGGCGGCGGCCGCCTCGTCGTGGGCGGCGACGATCTGGCGGAAGCGGATCTCGGCAAGCGGCGCGAGGCCGTCGTAGAGCGCGCGGAAGCGTTCCCGTGCCGCCGCGCGGGGCCAGTCCCGCGGCAGGGCCTCGTCCGGCAGGCCGGGGTCGAGCGGTGGGAACGCGCGCCAGGCGTCGAAGACCCGCAGCCGGTCGGTGAGGGCGGCGACAGGGCTGGTGCTGCCGGCCTCCAGAGCGGCGGCCGACGCCTCGTGGTCGTCGGCGAACCTCCGGTAGGCCTTTGCCAGGGCGTCCAGGTCCCATGCCGTCAGAGGCGAGGCGCCGCCCGCCTCGGCAGCGCGCAGGACGGTGAGATTGACGACGCCCGCCGCCCGGAAGATCGGCTCCAGTGCGGCCGGATCCGCGTGCGCGGAGACCCAGAGGCCATCGAGCAGCGGTGCGAAGCCCAGCCAGCGCAGGTAGTTGCGCACCCGGTGCCGGATGTGCCGCTGCTGCTCGGGGATGCTGAAGGCCGCCACCGTCCACAGCCCGTCCCAGTCGTCGTACCCGGCCCCGAAGCCGGCGATGCTCGCGGCCTTCTGGCGGCTGTCCTGCCTGCCGTCGTCGCTGAGCCGCAGGTAGGACTGCCTGCCGGAGCGTTCCGACTCCAGCACACCGCGCTTGACCAGGCGGTTGGCCGTGGCCCTCGCACTCGTCTCGGTGACGTCGAACTCGGCGAGCAGGGAGATGACCGCGGACATGGGCAGCGACGCCGGGCTGTCGAGCCAGTACTCGCTCAGCAGCGTCGTCAGCAGGCGCTGGGGCGATGCGCCCGACTGCTGGCGGGGCAGGACACTCCCCTCCCGCGCCCGCCGCAGGACAAGGGCTTCGAGGGAAGACGGCTCGGACGACACGGTCCCACCATAGCGGCGCGGTGCGGCAGCCCTCAGGACAGGCGCCGCCAGGCATGGTCCAAGGCACTCCTCAGCCGGTCGACCTGCCGGGCGGACAGCCCCTCGGTCATGGCGGCCTCCAGCCGTTCCACCGGCTCGGCGTAGTCGGCGAGCAACCGGTGACCGGCCCCGGTCAGGGAGATCAGGCGCTCCCGCCGGTTGTCCGGGTTGGCACGGCGCACCACGTGGCCGCGCGCCTCCAGCGTGCGGAGCATGTCGGCCATGGACTGCGCGGTGACGAAGGAGTCCCGGGCGAGCTGTGCGGCGGTCAGCCCGTCGTGCCTTTGCAGCACCGTCAGCGCGGTGTACTGCAACGCCGTCACACCGGCCGGCTTGAGGACCTCCTCCAAGCGGGCCCGGACGACGAGTTCGGCGCGTTTGACCAAGTAGAGGAGGGAAGGCGGCGGCTTCCCGCCCGGCTCCGCCGTCGTCGCGACCGACTCGCACACAGCACACTCCCTGCCACTCGGACCAGCCGCCGCGGCGTGCGGCGCGCGCAGGGGAGCGAGAGTACCCCATTGACAGGATTCCTGTTGAAGGTAAAACTGCCGATTGCCAGGAATCCTGTCAATGAAGGAGCGGCACTCATGAATCTGACCGGGAAGGTCGCCGTCGTGACCGGCAGCGGCCGCGGACTGGGTCTCGGCTACGCCCGCGCGCTCGGCACGGCCGGTGCCCGCGTCGTCGTCAACGATGTCGACCGGACAGCCGTCGACGAGGCGGTCGCGGCAGTGGAGGCCGCCGGCGGCAAGGCGGTGGGCGTCACCGCGGCGGTGGGAGACACGGCAGCGGCCGATCGGCTCGTCACGGCGGCCGTCGAGCACTTCGGGCAGCTCGACGTCCTCGTCACCAACGCCGGCATCCTCCGCGACCGTGTGCTGTGGAAGATGACCGACGAGGACTTCGACGATGTGATCCGGGTGCACCTGCGCGCCACGTTCACCTGCGCCCGTGCCGCCGCCGTACGCATGCGCGAGCAGGGCACGGGGGGCCGGCTCGTGCTGATCGGATCACCCGCGGGGCAGCGCGGCAACTTCGGCCAGACCAACTACTCGGCGGCCAAGGCGGGCATCGTGTCCATGGCACGGACATGGGCCATGGAACTGGCGCGCGCCGAGATCACCGTCAACGCCGTCATACCCGTGGCGGCTACGGAGATGACCCGTACCATCCCCGCGTTCGCACCCGCCATGGAGGAGGCGGAGCGCACCGGCTCCGCGCTGCCGGAATGGATGCGCAAGGACGAGGGCCTCGGCACGGTCGACGACGTCAGCGGACTCGTCGTGTATCTCGCCTCCGACGCCTCCGCGGCGGTGACGGGACAGGCCATCGGCGTCGGCGGCGACCGGCTGGCCCTGTGGTCGCACCCTGCCGAGAAGGCGGTGGCGCTGCACGACGGCGGATGGTCCGCGGACCGGATCGCGGACACGTGGGCCACCGGCGTGGGCCGTGAACCCGAGAGCTTCGGCATCCCCGCGCCCAAGCCGCCGCAGGGGGCCTGACGTGGCCGACCGCAGCGCGCCCGACCCGGCCGGCCTGGTCGCCATCGACGTGCACACGCACGCCGAGGTCTCCAGGACGGGGCACCCCTCGCTCAGCCCCGAGCTGATGGCCGCCTCGGAGCAGTACTTCGGCGCCAAGGGCCACCGGCAACCGACCGTTGACGAGATGGCCGAGTACTACCGGCAGCGTCGCATGGCCGCCGTCGTGTTCACCGTGGACGCCGAGCACAACCTCGGGCACCCGCCGATCGCCAACGAGGAGGTCGCCGAGAGCTGCGCCGCCCACCCGGACGTCCTCGTCCCGTTCGCCTCGATCGATCCGTGGCGCGGCCGGGCGGGCGTGCGCCAGGCGCGGCGCCTGGTGGAGGAACACGGCGTGCGGGGCTTCAAGTTCCACCCGAGCCTGCAGGGGTTCTCCCCCGGCGACCGGCTCGCCTACCCGCTCTACGAGGCGATCGAGGAACTCGGCGTCCCGGCGCTCTTCCACACCGGCCAGACCGGGATCGGAGCCGGCGTGCCGGGCGGTGGTGGCGTCCGGCTGAAGCACTCCAACCCCCTCCTGGTCGACGATGTCGCCGTCGACTTCCCGGAGTTGCGGATCATCCTCGCGCACCCGTCCTTCCCCTGGCAGGACGAGGCACTGGCTGTGGCGACACACAAGCCGCACGTGTACATAGATCTGTCGGGCTGGTCCCCGAAGTACTTCCCGCCGCAGCTCGTGCGCTACGCGAACAGCCTGCTCCAGGACAAGGTCCTGTTCGGCTCGGACTATCCCGTGATCACCCCGGACCGGTGGCTGCGGGACTTCGAGAAGCTCGACATCAAGCCGGACGTGAGGCCGAAGATCCTCAAGGACAACGCCGCGCGGCTGCTCGGACTCACGGCGCGCTGAAGCGCGTGTCACCGGCGGGGCAAGCCTTGCCGGGCCGTGCCGATCCACCCACTCATCGAAAGGCGAGTCCGCATGCGCAACCACGGCATCGGGTCCTGGACCGCTCGACGCGCCCGCAGGACCCCGCACCGCGTCGCCGTCGTGCACGGGAGCCGGCAGTACGACTACGCCGAGCTCCACGACAGGACCACCCGCTTGGCACACCACCTGCGCGATGCCGGTGTCCGGCCCGGGGACCGGGTGGCGTTCCTCGGCCCCAACCACCCCGCGTTCCTGGAGACCTTCTTCGCCGCGGGACAGCTCGGCGCCGTCTTCGTCCCCCTCAACACACGCCTCGCAGAGCCCGAGCTGCGGCACTGCGTGACCGACTCGGGTGCGTGCGTGCTGGTGCACACGCCCGCGTTCGGCGACATCGCGTCCAGGCTCCCCGTCCAGCGCCTGATCGGTACCGGCCCGGGCTATGAAGACGCGCTGGCCCACGCCTCGGCCGACGGCGTGGACACCCCGGTCCGCCACGACGACACCGCGATGCTGATGTACACCTCAGGGACCACCGGACGGGCCAAGGCCGCCGTGCTCAGCCATGGCAACATCGTGTGGAACTGCGTCAACGTGCTCGTGGACGGCGACTTCTCGGCCACCGACATCACGCTGCTGTCCGCTCCCCTGTTCCACACAGCCGCCCTCAACATGACGTGCCTGCCCACCCTGCTGAAGGGCGGCACCCTCATCCTCGAGGAGTCGTTCTCGCCACAGCGCACACTGAAGCTCGTCGAGGAGCGGCGCGTCACGGTGATGTTCGGTGTGCCCGCGATGTTCCAGCAGGTGGCCGGCGCACCGGCATTCGCGCGGGCCGACCTGTCGTCGGTACGGATGCTGTTGTGCGGTGGCGCGCCCGTGCCCGAGGCCCTCGCGGAGACGTACCGGCGCAGGGGCCTGGGCTTCCTCCAGGGCTACGGCATGACGGAGGCCTCCCCCGGCGTCTGCCTGCTCGACGCGGAGCACGCCGCGCGGAAGCCGGGCAGCGCGGGCCTGCCGCACTTCTTCACGGACGTCCGGATCGCCGATCCGGCAGGGCAGGACGCCGAACAGGGCGAACTGCTGGTGGAGGGGCCCAACGTGATGCGGGGTTACTGGAGACTCCCGGAGCAGACCGCCGACGCGTTCAGCGACGGCTGGTTCCGCTCGGGGGACCTGGCGCATGCCGACGACGACGGCTACATCCGCATCGTCGACCGGGTGAAAGACATGATCATCTCCGGAGGGGAGAACATCTACCCCGCCGAGGTCGAGAAGGCCTTGTACCACCATCCCGCCGTCACGGACTGCGCAGTCATCGGCGTCCCTGACGGCAGGTGGGGCGAAGTGGCCCGCGCCGTCGTCGTCACCGCGCCGGGCACCCAGGTCACAGCGGACGACCTGCTCGCCTCGCTCGACGGGCGCCTCGCGCGCTACAAGATCCCCAAATCGGTCGTCTTCGTCGACGCCCTGCCGCGCAACGGCGCCGGGAAGTTGCTGAAGACCCGTATACGCGAAGAGCACGCAGCACACTGAAGGAGAACACACCATGACCACGTCGCACACCGCCGAGGGACTGGCAGAGATCAAGGCACTCGCCGGGCAGGACCTCGGGCGCACCGAATGGCAGGTGGTGACCCAGGAACAGGTGAACGGCTTCGCCGACGCCACCGGCGACCACCAGTGGATCCACACCGACCCCGCTCGTGCCGCGGACGGTCCCTTCGGCGGCACCATCGCGCACGGCTACCTGACACTCTCCCTCGTCATTCCGCTGTTCAACAGGCTGCTCACCATCTCGGGCACGTCCATGAGCATCAACTACGGCCTGGACAAGGTCCGTTTCCCGCACCCCGTGAGGGTGGGGTCCCGTATCCGCATGCACGGGCACGTCGACTCGGTGGAGGACGTACGCGGCGGCGGCGTCGAGATGCGGCTGACCTTCACCATCGAGATCGAGGACGCCGCGAAGCCGGCCTGCGTCGCCCAGGCGATCTACCGCCACTACGCCTGAACCGCCCCGTTCGTCCCGCTACCAGGGAGTTGCCTTGCACCAGCAGTCGACAGGTCCGCACCGTGCACCGGTGGGTGCCGGCGCACGTCTCAGGCGCGGAGGGTCCTGATGGCCATCACCCGCACAGCAGTCGGCATCCTCGGCGCGGGACCTGCCGGCCTGATGCTGTCCCACCTGCTGCACCGGTCCGGGATCGAGTCCGTCGTGGTCGACAACCGCAGCCGCGGCGACATCGAGAACACCGTGCGCGCCGGCATCCTGGAGCCCGGCAGCGTCCGTATGCTCACCGGCACCGGAGTCGGCGATCGGGTACTGCGTGAAGGCCATGAGCACCAGGGCACGTCACTGCGGTTCGACGGTGTCCACCACCGCGTCGACTTCAAGGCGCTCACCGGCGAGTCCGTCTGGCTCTATCCCCAGACCGACGTCTTCACCGACCTCGCCGACGCCCGGGCGAGGGACGGCGGTGACGTGCGCTTCGGCGCACGCGACACCGCTGTCATGGACGCCGGCTCGAACCGGCCGGGCATCGTCCACACGGACGCCGAAGGCCGCCGCCAGGAGATCCGCTGCGACTATCTCGTCGGCGCCGATGGCTCTCGCAGCATCTGCCGGCAGGAGATTCCGCAGGAGCACCGGCGCCACTACTTCCGCGAGTACCCCTTCGCATGGTTCGGGATCATCACCCAGGCGCCGCCCAGCGCACCGGAGTTGGTCTACACCCACTCAACCCGCGGCTTCGCGCTGATCAGCCAGCGCACTGCCATGCTGCAGCGCATGTACTTCCAGTGCGCCCCCGACGAGGAGACGGCGGCCTGGTCCGACGACCGGATCTGGCATGAGCTGCAGCAGCGGGTCGCCGGAGAGGACGGCTTCCGGCTCGTCGAGGGACCGATCACGGAGAAGACCGTCCTCCGCTTCCGCAGTTTCGTCGCGGAGCCCATGCGGTGGCGACGGCTGCTGCTGGCTGGCGACGCCGCTCACACCGTCCCGCCCACCGGCGCCAAGGGCCTGAACCTCGCGCTCGCCGACGTGCGCATCCTGGCGGAGCTCTTGGAGCGCGCCGTGCACGGCGGTGACGACGCGGCTCTCGATTCGTACGGACCGCGGGCACTCGCCCGGGTCTGGAAGGCCCAGCACTTCTCCTACTGGATGACGACCATGCTGCACACACCGCCCGGCGCTGATCCCTTCGACATGCGCCGCCAACTCGGCGAGCTGCGGACCGTCACAGGGTCGGAGTCGGGCGCCCGGCTCCTGGCCGAGGGATACACCGGATGGCCGGACCGAGTGCCGGAGTGAAGCGGCCGGCCACGCGATCCGCACCAGGGAATGTACGGCCGTCTCTCGCGGGCCGGCGGGCGCGCCGCGCGGCGCCCGGCGGGTGACGCGTGGTCCCCTTGCGGCGGACGGCGGAAGGACGCGACGATGGGCGGGAGTGGCGGCGGAGCGGCCCGGGCACGGCGGCTGCGCTTCGACGGATGGATCGCGGGCACGGGCACGGCCTCCGGGACGCGCCTCGTGCTGGGCCACTGGCCGCACTCCCCCTTCGGGGCCTTCAGCGATGTGATGGCCGAGGACGCCGACGGACACCGGCTGCTCCTCGCGCCCACGCGGCGGACGGCGGATTTCGTGCGCGCCACGTACGTCTTCGACGCCGTCCGCGTGGTGCCGGTCCGTGTGACGGTCGACGGTGGGGTGTGGACGGTCGCCGCGGGCCCGCTCGAATGGCGTTTCGCCACCGGCCGGAGGGGCCCGCTGGGGCTGGCCCTGCGGGCCGTGCCCGCCGCGCTGGCCCGCCGTCCCGCGTGGAGCGCGCTGACGGACCGTCCGGCCGCCGCGCTGCTCGACGGGGTGCGCACACGCGGCACCGCGGGCGGTGGCCGCCGCGAGTGGTACGGCGCCCGCGACCTGCGGCCGCTCGTCGCGGTCTCGGCCGCATGGGAGGGCGGCGACCTCGGCGCGATCGCGCCGGTCGAGCCGCCCGTCCACTTCGGGTTCGGCTCCGTGCCGAGGACGCCGTCGCTCGTACGCGTCACGAGCACCGTCGAGCAGCGCTGAGGGGCGTGTTCCCGCTCCGGTGGAGTTGCCAATGGCCGAGCTCCCGGCGAGCCGCCGCAGGCTGCCCCTTACGCTCAGGCGGGCGCCTGGGACTCCTCAGGAGGGCTCAGTCGCGCGGGGGCCGTGGCGGGCGAGGCGACCGGCGCACCGTTCGGCAGTTGGGGGCGACCGGTACGGCGGTCGACGGGCGCGGGCAGCGGGGCCAAGGGGTCGCGGCGCAGGTGCAGGGTCTGCCGGCCGATCAGGAGGAGCAGCAGGACGCCGAGGGCCGCGGAGCCCCCGGCCGTTCCCCAGCCGAGACCGCCTTCGCGCACCGGCTTGGTCAGCGAGTCCCCGCCGGCCGCCCCGAGTGGGCGGGTGAGGATGAACGCCAGCCAGAACAGCACGGTCTTGTTGACGTTCGTCAGGTAGTACGCCGCCACGATGACCAGCATGATGCCCGCGATGACCAGAAAGGCGCGGCGGAAGCCAAGGCCGGTGCCGTCGGAGAGCCAGTCGCCGCTCGATGTCCCGAGGGTGTTGGAGACGAGGATCGCCGCCCAGTAGAGGATCTCGCCCGTGCGGCTGGAGATGTTCTCCACATCGCAGGTCTGCCCCGTGCGCCACCACACCAGGAAGACCAGCGCGAGGGCAGCGCTGAGAAGCACCGCACCCCAGGCGTAGCCGATTCCGGCGGGCGCGCTGCCGTGGCCGAATCCCCGGTTGAGGAAGTCGGAGATCTCGGTTCCGACCATGCTCGTAGCGAGGACCACCGCCCAGTAGAGCGCTGAGTGGAACCGCCGGGCCCGCACCTGGGCCACGACGACGGCCGCGAAGAAGATCAGGAAGATGACGGCGGTCGTGAGGTAGCCGAGCCGGAACGTGATGCCGAGCAGGTCGCCGGCGGTCTCGCCGAGCGTCACCGCGACCGTCTTCAGCGCCCAGAACAGCACCGTCACTTGCGGAAGCTTGCGTAGCACGTACATCGCCCCGTCCTGCCCCGCCCCTGCTGCTCGCGCCTGTGCCGTCATGTCGCTCCGATCCTCGGCCGCCCCCCGGTGTTCGGGGCACGGTCCACCAACTCAACTACATAATGTAGTAGATCGGTGACACGTTGCGAGCCATCGGTTACGCTGCGCGTCCGGCGCGAGCGTAGCGGGCGGCGAGTTCCGCGCACGCCTGGGTCAGCGGGGGCGGTCCGATGACGTCCACGTCGGCGTCGAAGCGGCCGATGGCGGCCGCGAGCCCGGTCCATGACCAGGAGCCGAGGGTGAGCCGGCAGTGGTGGGGGCCGAGTTCCTCGACGATGCCGTCCTGGACGAAGGGCGCCACGTCGGACGCCGGACGGTGGAGGACGACCTCGCCCCGGCAGGGCCACTCGGTGGCAGGCCCCTCGCTGCCGCGGAACCGGCCGGTGAGGAAGGCGGAGACGTCGCCGCCGGGGAGCTCACGCGGGTCGAACCGCGGCCCGGTGGGCACGCGCGGCCGTACGCGGTCGACGCGGAAGGTGCGCCAGTCCTCACGGTCGAGGTCCCAGGCCACCAGGTACCAGCGGCTGGACCAGGTGACCAGGTGGTGGGGGTGTACGCGGCGGGGATCGCCGGACGGTTCGCCCGGCCCTGACGCGTAGTCGAAGCGCAGTTCCTCCCGTGCGCGGACGACCCGGCTCAGCTCCACCAGGATCCGGGGATCGACGTCGCTGCCGCCCTGGGGATCGGGTGGCCGGACGGCGGTGAAGCGCAGCGAGTCGATGCGGTGGCGCAGGCGAGGCGGCATGACCTGGCGGAGAGTGGCCAGCGCACGGACCGCGTCCTCGGCGACGGCCGCGCCGGTGGCCGCCGTCCCCAGCGCGACGGCCAGGGCCACGGCCTGATCGTCGTCGAACAGCAGCGGTGGCATGTGCGCGCCGGCGTCCAGCCGGTAGCCACCGGCCGGTCCTTTGACCGACGTGATCCGGTATCCGAGTTCGCGCAGGCGGTCGATGTCACGGCGCACGGTGCGTGCGGTGACGTCGAGGCGCTGGGCCAGCCGCTCGCCGGACCAGTCGCGGTGCGTCTGCAGCAGCGAGAGAAGGGCGAGCAGCCGGGAGGACGTTTTGTGCATGTGAAGACCCGCATTTCCATCGGCCGGTGCAGGGCACGAGTACAGGACACGAGTGAAGGACAGGTACAGGACACGACCTGTCCTCTTCTTCCGTCATGGTGGCACACGAACCGTTCGCCACACCGAGGCAGGGAGCCGGCATGTCCGTCACGACCACCACCCATCTGAACTTCCGCGGCACCGCGCGTGAGGCGCTGGGCTTCTACCAGTCCGTCTTCGGCGGACACACCGCCGCGGTCACCTACAAGGACGCGGGCGCGGTGGGACACGAGAGCGAGGCGGAGTGGGTGATGTGGGGTGAGGTGGCGAGCGACAACGGCTTCCACGTCATGGCCTACGATGTGCCCTCCCAACTGCCCTGGGCCCGGGGCGAGAACCCGTTCTTCGTCTCCGTACGCGGCGACGCCACCGAGGAGATCACCGCCCTGTGGGACAGGCTCGCCGAGGGCTCGGCCATCGTGCGGCCGCTGGGGCCCGCGCAGTGGGCGCCGCTGTACGGCATGCTCACCGACCGCTTCGGTGTCACCTGGGTGCTGGACGTCGCCGCCCCCTACAACGTCTGAGTGTCTTGTGCGGTCCGCCGGGGCCCATGACCCGGAGCCCATGACCCGGGCTCCGGGCCCCGGGGTCCGGGCCCCGGCGGATCGGCTACGCGCCGCGGGTCATGACAGCGGCGGGTAGGCGTTCTTCATCAGCTGCTGGAACTGCGCGGAGAACCAGTGCCCGGCCAGCGGAGCGTCCGGCAGCGCGCCCGTGGGGTTGTTGCCGTTGCGGGCGTTGCCTCCGTACGTCGGATCGCACATCCGGTCGAAGCCCTTGCCCTCGTCGTTCGGGACCGCGGAGCTCGCCCCGTCCGACTCGCCCGGGGGCTTGGCCCAGACGTAGGCGTCGATCCCGGCGGCGGGGGCGGCCGTCGGCCGTGCGCCGAGGCCCGCGCCGCTCTGGTTGCACCAGTTGCCGACGTGGATGCGGCGGTCGATACGGCCGCCGTCGACGTAGTCGTCCACCGAGGTCGTCGGGCCCGCGCCGGCCGGCCTCGCGGAGCCGCCCCAGCCGTTGCGCGAGGTGTCGATCAGCATGCCCGTACCGGAGTTGAAGCCGGCCGCGACGAGCTTGCCGCGCAGCGCCTGGGCGTAGGACTGCTCGTCCACGTAGTTGTTCCAGTCCACCCACTTCGCCTGGCGCACCGTCTGCCCGTTCACGCTGTCGGTGACCTTGACGTACGGCTCCGTGGTGGCGCTGTAGTTGGCGGTGTTGACGATGAAGCCCGCGACGTCGTTCACACTGGCGCCGTTGGTGGTGGCGACCTTGTGGAACTCCTGGACGGCGGGGTTCAGGTTGGTGTCCCAGCCGAGCCAGCCGTGGTGGGCGGCGTCGATGTAGTTGTACACGTTCGGGATGGCGCCGAGCTTCTCCAGGGCGTAGCTGACGCCCTTCTCGTAGTTGCCGTTGGACTTCATGGTCGTGCACGCCTCGGTGGTGGTGTCGGTGCCGCCGGCGTTGGTGACCAGGTTGGGCAGGGAGTCGGGCTCGACGATGGTGGAGATCCGCAGGCCGGCGTACTTCGGGTCGGCGAGGATCGAGGCGATCGGGTCGATGTACTGCGTCTCGTACGCGTCGATCTCGGTGGGCCCGAGCTCGCCGTTGGAGGCGAGAGCGGCGCAGTCGCGTCCCGGCAGGTCGTAGATGACCAGCTGGACGACCAACTCGCCCGAGCCCTTCTGCGTCAGGGCCGCGTCGAGGTGGTCTCGCAACCCCATCGCGCCGTCCACGCCCGCTATCGTGCCGATGCTGTCGAGCCAGACGGCGGTGGGCTCGTCGGAGACGCGGCTGCCACCCGGTTCGGCTGCGGCGTGCGCGGACCACTCGGGGTTCACGTAGACCTTGGCGTCGGCGTACGGGTTGTCGACGCGGCCGCTCGGGTCGGTGGTACCGCCGCCGCCGTCACCACCGTCACCACCGTCGCCGCCGCTTCCGTCGTCGACGTTGCAGGTCACCCCGTCGAGGGTGAAGGTGGTGGGCACGGCGTTGGCGCCGCTGTAGGTGCCCTGGAAGCCGAAGCCGACCGAGCCACCGGTGGCGAGCGATCCGTTGTAGCTCTCGTTGGTCGCGGTCACGGCGGCGCCGCTCTGCTGGATCCGCGCACTCCAGCCGCCGGTGACCTTCTGATCGCCGGCGTAGGACCACTTCAGCGACCAATTCGACTTCGCCGCGCCGTTGTTGGTGACGGTGACGGCGGCGGTGAACCCGGTCGGCCACTGGTTCTGGATCTGGTAGTCGACGGTGCAGGGCACGGAGGCGGCACCGGCACTCGCCGGCGCGGCGCCGAGCGCCATGCAGGAGCTTCCGGCGACGAGAGTGAGGGCGGCGAACACCGCTGATCTCTTGCGGTTCATGAGCGTGTTTTCCCTCCTGTGGGACGGACGTGCTGCACGTGCGGATGCGCGATCGCGCCCGGGAGGGCGCGGCCGGACTGCGGACGGCGTAAAAGTCCTGAACGCGGGAGGTGTCGCATGAGCGACCCCTGGCAGCGCTTCGCGTCATGGCGGACGCGCCGTCTGCTGGAATCGCTCCCACTGGTGCGAGTGAAGGTAGCGCTCGGCGGGGGCGATGAACAGAGGGCACGGGACTTCGGCCGACTTTGCCTCAAATCCATCGTTCAGGAGTCGCCGACCACTTGACGGGCCCCTGACATGCCGCCGATTATGGGAGCGCTCCCATTGGTTTTCACTCTCCACCGGTTCGTGCAACTCCTGAACGTCTTGGCATCGTTCAGCATCACAGTGGGCAGCCCGGGCGGCGGTACGCCCGGGCTGCCCACTGGCCACTGCCCGTCGGCTCCCCGTACGTTCCTACGGACTTCCGCCGTGGCGCTCGGGGCGAGTCTTGGTGCTCCGCACTGTAGGCGCGGCGCATGCGCGTCACCTACGGTGTGCCCGTGAACACGACGGCAGGAACGGCGGGCACACCGCCCTTCGACGCCGGGGCCGCGCGACGCATGCGTGAAGCGCTCGGCATGACCCCCGCTCACGTCGCCCATGCCCTTCGTGCCGCATACGGCGTTCAGGTCCCGACCGCGACCGTCATCGCCTGGGAGCAGGGGCGCGATCGTCCCACCGAGAAGGAACTGACCGCGCTGGCCGGTGCGCTGTGGTGCGCGCCGGGCGAACTGCTCGGCGTCCCGCGCACGCTGCGCGAGTACCGCCTCGCGCGGGGCATCGGCGTCGTCGATCTCGCCATGGCCATCGGCATGGACGTCGCCGTCTACCAGCGTGCCGAGAACGACGGGCGGTGGGACGGCAACGACCGGCAGGCGGCGGAGCTGGCCGACGCGCTGGCTCTGCCGCTGTCCTCACTGATCAGGTTCACCGGCCGTGCGCCGCGGCTGACCGAGATGCTGGTCAGCGCCGCCACCACGCGCTGGCAGGGCTATGTAGGTCCGGTGCGCGAGACGGTCGGCCTGCCCAAGCGGGATGTGCAGGACGCGCTGGCGCACGTCCACAAGGGGTACCAGACCCTCATGGCGGCCAGCACGAACTGGGGCGAGGGCAGCAGCTCGCACAACGCCGGGCGTGCGGGCGCCGCGTACCTGGCGGACATCCAGCAGCACTTCTGGGACCGGCTGGGCGAACGCGGCATCTCCTAGGTCATACGGCGGTCAAACGGTCTGTGCGGGCCCGCCGTCGAGCGTGACGCCCAGTCGATCGGCCACCGTCGTCAACGACGTGCCCAAGGGCAGCGCGACCCGGGTGACGGCATGCGGATCACCCCTGGTCGGATCCCGGTTGACGATCAGCACCGGCTTTCCGGCCTCGGCCGCCTGGCGCACGAACCGGAACCCGGACATCACCGTCAACGAGGACCCGAGCACCAGCAGCGACGTCGCCCGGCGTACCAGCTCGCGGCAGTGCTCGACCCGCGCCGGCGGAACCGTTTCCCCGAAGAAGACCACGTCCGGCTTGAGGACGCCCCCGCAGTCCAGGCACGGCACCACGCGGAAGCCCACGACCTGCTCGTCGGTCAGATCGGCGTCGCCGTCCGGGTTGATCCCGGCGGCGACCGGCTCGAAACCCACGTTGGCCGCTTCCAGACGCCCGGCGAGTTCATGACGGGCGCTGAACGCCCCGCAGGAGAGGCAGAGCACACGGTCGAGACTCCCGTGGAGTTCCACGACGCCCTCACTGCCGGCCGCCTGGTGCAGGCCGTCGACGTTCTGCGTGATCACCCCCGAGAGCGCGCCGTGCCGTGCGAACGCGGCCACCGCCCGGTGCCCGGCGTTGGGGCGGGCGCGGGCGAAGGAGCGCCGGCCGAGGTGGCTGCGCGCCCAGTACCGGCGCCTGGCCCCGGCTGTCGCCGTGAAGCTCTGGTACGTCATCGGGGTGTGCCGGCTCAGGCTCCCGCCGTCGCCGCGGTAGTCGGGGATGCCCGACTCGGTGGAGATGCCCGCCCCGCTGAGCACCAGCACGCCGCCGGCGCTCAGCGCGTCGACGACCGGTGCGAGATCCGTGGTGCCCGGCGGCAGGTCCTCGGCGGGGGTCCAGCTCAGAGTCGGGCGTATGCGCATGCTGCCAGGGTACGGAAACGGGGCGGAAGCCGGATGAAAGCGTGACTGGCTCGGGCGCGTACGGGCTCGGGCGCGGTGCGGCTTCCGGCGCGGCCCGGCGTCACGCGGGACTGCCGGAGCACCCGGACGAAGTACGGGGCTCCGACCAGCACCCCGCCGAGCACCATCGCGACCGGGATCGCACGGCCGTGCCGGGGCCTTGCCCGCGAACACCCCGGCGTCGTGCAGCGTGACGAAGCGGTCGATGCCCTCACGCGCGCCGCGACTGCCGAAGTCGCCGGTTCTGCAGGCGTGGATCGCCTCGTCCGTGGTCAGGAAGGTCTGGATGATCCGGGCCGGCTGGTGGTGAAGTAGGGGAAGGCGCGCAGCCGCCCCTTCGGGTCCGTCCACTTGCCAGCGCCGATCGACCATGACGACGTCGGCTTCCTTGCGGGCCGGCCGGGAGGTCTCGTACACCTGGGGCAGGTCGCCGCCGTTGATCAGGTTCTTGATCCGCAGCCCGGGGTTCTCCTTCTCGAACCGCTTGACGGCGGCCAGGCAGGTGGGGCCCGGGGGTGGTGGTGCCGAGCTGGGTGTGGACGACGATGGTGTCCGGGTCCGCCTCCGCAGCGTCCACGAGCCCGCAGCCGGAAAGCCCGAAGGGCGCACCGCCGACGGCTACGCCGGCTCCGCGGCGAGAACCCGTCGCCGACTCGACGATGAGCGCGACGGGACGGGGGCAAGCCCCGGTTCGGCACGAAAGCGGGGCCGGACCGGCAGTCGTCGCGGCAGTCGCAGGACCGGCCCCTTGCGGAGCACTGTCAGGTTCGCGCGAACGGCGCGCGCCGCACCGAACAGCCGGAAGTGCCGGACTGCCTCACGGCCGGAGCACCTCGTGCGGCAGGGCGACGGCCTCGTGTCCGCCCGGTGTGCGGATGGTGCGTGCGGCGAGCAGGGCGTCGATGACCGCTTCCTCCACGGACTCCAGGGCGGCCGCGAACACGGTGTCCAGCTCCGCCGGCGTCAGCGTCCTGGGGCTGTCGGAGGGGACGGCGGAGAACGCCAGGCCGTAGTCGCCGCTGCCGTGGCTGTAGGAGGCGCCGACACGGCCGAGGGCGAGGACGCCCCGGGCCGCGATCCGGGAGAGCTGCAGCGCGCCGCAGGCGATGTCGAGCGCCAGCACCACGACACAGGACCCACGCTGGGAGGAGGGTCCTGCCCTGCGTGATCCCAGGCTCTCGGGCGTGACGGTGCCCCAAGGAAGGCGGAGGTCGCCGCCCATGTTCGCCTGGACGAGCGCACCGACCGTCGCCGCGCGGCCGGACAGCTCCACCCGGCGCGAAGCGCTGCCGATGCCCGCCTTGAATCCCAGGGCGCAGGCTCCGGTGCCGCCGCCGACGTTGCCCATCTGCACCTCGGTGCCCGCTCCGTCCAGTGCGGCGTACACGTGGCCTGCGGTGACGGGGCGCGGGTCTCCGGTCGAGAGCCAGCCGTTGTTGACCTCGCCGACCACCGGGTTCACCGACACGAGCGGCTCGTGCGCCCGGTCGAGCAGCCAGCTCAGCAGGGCGTCGGCGACACGGAAGGTGGACAGGGTGGCCGTCAGCAGGACGGGCGTCTCCAGCTCGCCCAGCTCCATGACCTGAGTGGCACCGACGAACTTCCCGTAGCCGTTGCCGACGTGGAGCCCGGCGGGGAGGCTGGGCGCTCCGGCCTCGGTGAGAGCGGTCGGCACGATGGCGGTGACACCGGAGTAGATGCCCTTCTCGCCGTCGACGACGGTGCTCTGGCCCACCAGGACCCCGGCCACATCCGTGATCGCGTTCCGGTCACCGGGCTCCAGACGGCCGATCCGGTGGCCGAAGTCCCGCAGGCGGCTTTGGTGCGTGTCAGTCATCCCGCAATGATCGCGTAGGCCGCGGCGCGACTGACGAGTGCGCGCCGGTCCTCGGACCGCGCGGTACGTCATTCTGGGGCCCGGGTGCGGCCCGCGCCGCAGATCGACGGCCACCGAACCACTGGCCCGTCGTCCAGGAGGGCGACGATCCGGTCCCTGTCGGACCGCGAAGGCAACGGGCGCCGGCCCTGCACGCATACTTCCCGGGGTCGCGCTGCCTGTTCGCCAACGTCACCGCCGGCCCCGATCCCGGGCTGATCCGAGGCCTGCCCGCGGTCACAGTAGTCCGGGCCGCTTCCACTCGGCACCGAGGACGTGGTGGTCGAGGAAGTTCAGGAACGCTTCGTACCAGACCTGGATGTGGCCCGGGGAGAGGATCCAGTGGTTCTCGTCCGGGAAGTACAGGTACTTCGCAGGCACCTCGAACCGCTGCAGATCCTGGAAGAGCGCGGCGCCCTGGCCGACCGGCACGCGGAAGTCCTTCGCGCCGTGGATGACCAGCATCGGCGTACGGATCTTCGCGGCGTCCAGGTACGGGGAGTGCGCCTCGTACCGCTCGGGCCGGGTCACCGGGTCCCCGAAGATGCACTGGAAGTACCAGGGCGCATCGGTGTCGCCCTGGAAGGACCGTAGGTCCCACAGGCCCGCGTGACTCACGATCGCCTTGAACCGATCGGTCCTCGTGGCGACCCGGTTGGCCATGTAGCCGCCGTAGGAGCCGCCCCCGAGCGCGGTGCGCGCGGCATCGATGTCGTCACGGGCCTCGGTTGCGTCGGTCAGCGCCATCACGTCCGTGTACGGGACCCCGCCCCACTGCCCCCAGCCGCGCCGGTGGCCCTGCTGACCGTAGCCGGTCGACAGTGCAGGGTCGGGCAGCAGCACCGCGTAGCCGCGGGCCGCGAACGGCCACGGGTTCCACCGCCAGGTCCAGCCGTTCCAGCTGCCCTGCGGCCCGCCGTGCACGGCGACGAGCAGTGGCGCGGGGTTGTCGGCCGACGCGCCCTCGGGCAGCACGAGCCAGCCGCGCAGCCGGTACCCGTCCACCGCGTCGGCCTGCACCTCGGTGAGGCTGCCCGGCAGCGCGTCGAACGCACCGGGGGCGGGCAACCCGACCGGAGTCTGGTCGGCGATGCCGGCCTCGAACCTGACAGGCCGCGGCGGCGAGTCGATCGCGTTGCGCAGCGCGTACAGCGTCCGCGCGTCGGGGGCCACGCAGAGCGAGCCGTACGCGCCCGAGGCGGTGAGCCGGGTCACGGTGCCGTCCGCGTCCCGCCGGAAGACGGGCGCGTGTCCCTCCACATCGGCCGCGAAGAAGAGGGCGTCGTCGACCGGAGAACAGACGGCGCCGACAGGCCAGTTGTCGAACCCGGGCAGCAGATCGACGGCCTCGCCGCCGTCCACGCCGACCCGGACGAGCGTCATGTCCATCGATTCTTCGTAAGTCGGCCACGTCATCCGCGAGCACACGACCGCCGAGCCGTCGTGCGTGAACACGGGCGCCTCGTAGACGTGCTCCGCATCGCCCATGACGAAGACCTCCTCGCCGGTGGCCGCGTCCGCCACCACCACGGCGGTGCGGTTCTCGGCGGGCACCGGGCCGGTTACGAACCGGGTGTAGGCCACTCGCGTCCCGTCGGGCGACAGCGCCACGTCCCCGGGGTGCTCGAGGCCGACGCCCTGCTCACCGGCGTCGACCACGGCGCCCTCGGCCCCCGCGCGCACGAAGGTGTGCTGTGTCTCGGGGCCGAGATCGCGGTCCCAGGCGCGGGTCGGCCCGGCCTCGTACAGGATCGCGGTGACCTTCGCGTCCCCACGCGCCGTGCGCAGCTTGCCGTGCGCATCGGCGTCGGCGGCGCCGGGCAGCAGCCCGGCGGTGTGGGCCAGCGCGCCGGAGTCCCGGGCGACGGTGAACGCGGTGATCCCGCCCGGGTGCCGGGCCACGACGGCGGCCTCACCACGCCCGGGCAGCGCCCACAGGGCGGCACCCTCGTGCTTGACCTCCTCGCTGTCGTCCTCGCGTTCCGACAGGAAGTACAGCACCCCGTCCGGGCCGAACGCGGGCCCGGACTCGCCCTTCCCCGACCGGGTCAGGCGCAGCGCCTCGCGCTCACCGGCCGGATCGATCTCCCACAGCTCGGGAACGAACCTGGTCCGGTCCTCCGACAGCCGCTGCACGGTGGCGACGAGTCGGCCACAGTCGGCGGACAGCGCAAGGGAGTTGACGCGAGGCTGGGCGAGGAACGTGTGCAGGTCGTGGAAGGCGGTCGTGCCACCGGGGATCGCAGACATGCGGACGATTCTTGCGCGCGAAGGAGGCGATGAACAGCGGACTACGGGCGCCGCCCGCCAGGGTTGCTGCTGCCCGTCCGCCGAAAAGCAGAGGTCCCGTCCGATCGCAATGATCAGACGGAATCCCGCCAACCGCCTACGAGATGACTCGTGTACGGCGCTGCAGTCGGGTGTTCACGAGTGCGACTGATCAGGCGAGATTGCTGAGGTGGTAGATCTTTCCCCGTGGGGCGGCGAACGAACAGCGGCAACGTGCACTTACGTCCGCTCCGCACCTCATGGCGAAATGATCAGTCAGGCCGGCGTGCCGTCGTTCGGCTGCTGCGCACGCCGGGCCCCAGCCGAACGTCAAGTGAGGGTAAACCAGGCCGACAGACGCTTGGCGATTTCCGGGACAGCGATGTTGTCCTGCGCGACCGCCTCCACGAACGGGCCTGCAACGGAGACGGGCGGCGGAGCGGTACTGGCGCTGACACCGTTGAACCGCAGGAAGACGCGCATGGCCAGCCAGGCGGTGCGCTTGTTGCCGTCGATCAGCGCGTGATTGCGGGCGACGGAGTGCAGCAGTGCCGCAGCCTTCTCGTGCAACGCGGGATACAACTCGGCTCCGAAGACGTTGGTCCGGGGCCGCTCGATCGCCGATACGAGAAGGCCCATGTCACGCACGCTGTGCTCGGTGCCGTTGACCGTGCGAGCGATCGTCAGGATCTCGTCGATCTGGATGTAGCGCACTTCGGTCACTTCAGGTAGTCCAGGATCTCCGCATCGCTGTCCACCAACTCGGCCAAGACGTCATCGACCTTCAGCTCAGCCCGGTTCTGGGCCTCCCGGATCGCCTCGATGGCAAGTTCCTGCTTGCTGCGACCCTCGCGGCGAGCCCGCTCGGTGAGCTTCGCGTCAAGGTCGTCGGGGAGTCGAAGTGTCATTGCCACACAAAACATGATACCAGGCCGGTATCAAATGGCGATCGCTTGCATCCCTACGGCGGAGGCATGGAGACGACTTCCGCGTCGAGCCTCAAGAATCTACGCAAGAGCCACTTGCAGGCGTCGCCGCTGCAAGCCCTGGCTCACAAATGCGCAGGTCAGGCGTCCTTCTTCATCGGCTCGAGAATCGCGACGCACTCCACATGATGGGTCATCGGGAAGAGGTCGAAGACCCTGAGCATCCTCGGCTTGTAGCCGCCCTCGCGGAAGTACGCCAGGTCACGCGCCAGGGCCGCCGGGTCGCAGGCCACGTAGGCGATGCGGCGTGCGCCGAGTGTGGTGAGGTGTGTGACCGTCTTGCGGCCCGCGCCCGCGCGGGGCGGGTCGAGGACGATGAGGTCCGTCTCCGTGATGCGGGTGCGCGGCAGGACCTGGTCGACCTTGCCGTGCTCGATGCGTACGCGGGGCATCTCGCGCAGGTTGTGCGCCGCGTCCTCCGCCGCGCGCTTGCCCGACTCGATGCCGAGCACCGCGCCGGTGTCGCCGACTCGTTCGGCGATCGCCCCGGCGAACAGGCCCACGCCGCAGTAAAGGTCGAGGGCCGTGTCGCCCTTCCTGGGCAGCAGGCCCTGCATCACGGCCTCCACCAGCATCGCGGGCGCCTGCGTGTGGACCTGCCAGAAGCCGCCCGCGCCCACCCGGTACGTGCGGCCGTCCGCGCGCTCGCGGACGAAGTCGCGGCCGTGCACGCGGTGCACTCCCCCGTCGCGTTCCTCGACGCGCAGGACGGAGACCGGCTTGTCCAGCTCGACCAGCGGGAGCCGGCCGCCGGGGCGGGGCGTGAGGACGACCTGGCGGTCCGCCGAGCCCGTCGCCGCGATCGCCTCGACCGTGGCGATGTCCGGCCACTGGCGCCGCTCCACGCCCAGTTCCTCGACGCCGGGCGCGGCGATCAGGCAGCGGTCGACCGGCTCGACGTCGTGCGAGCGGTGCTTGCGCAGGCCCGCCCGGCCCTCGTCGTCGATCGCGTACTGGACGCGCGTGCGCCAGGCGGGCACCTCGCCCGCGGGCAGCTTGTCGCCGGGCGCCGGCACGACCGTGCCGTCCCAGCCGGCCTGCTCGGGCGTGAGCCCCGCGAGGCGCTGGAGCTGCTCCGCCACCACCTCGCCCTTGAGGCGGCGCTGCGCGCCGGGCTTCGCGTGCTGCCAGTCGCAGCCGCCGCACCTGCCCGGCCCCGCGTACGGGCACGGCGCCTCGACCCGGTCCTTGGACGGCGTGAGGATCTTGACGGCGTCGGCGCGCAGGAACCGCGCGTCCTGCGCTCCCTCGGTGATCCGGACGACCACCCGCTCCCCCGGCAGCGCGTGCCGTACGAACAGGACCCTGCCCTCTTCCGTACGGGCCACGCAGTGGCCGCCGTGCGCGACCGGGCCGACCTCGACCTCGTACTCGTCCCCGACTGGCGAGGCGTTCGACTCGGTTGGCATGAAGGGGGGACTCCAGAGCGTTGGGAGGTCGGTGTGGCAGGGCCGTCCGACCATTTTACGGGCCGCCGCCCGGTGCTCCGTCCGGGCTACGTCGAGGTTCCGCGTGTGCATTTCGACGGTGCGTGTTCTGCCTTGCCGGATTCCCGGCGTAATTGCGGCTTGCGGCAGCCAATTCTGGGGCGGTGTCGCTTCGTCGGCGCTGTAGCCTGGGCCGGTGCGGTCCGGGGTGGGCGGTTCGGCGCCACGGCCCGCATTGCCTGGCTGACCAGGCGTTTTCGCGCGCTTCCCGCGTGCGCTGCCCCGGCATTCGGGGCGCGGGCTCTGGTAGGCTAGACTACCTTGGCAAAACTTTTGGTGCCTGGCTCGTACTCGGCTTGTTCGCACCCCCTACCACCACGTGGAGAGAAATTCCCATGTCTCAGCGTTGCGACTTTTGCGACAAGGCACCCGTCTTCGGCAGGACCGTCTCGCGTCTCGGTCGCCAGGCCATCAAGCGCCGCGTGAAGGGCCGCAGCCCCCGTCGCTTCAACCCGAACATCCAGTCGGTGCGCACCGTGGTGAACGGCACGCCGAAGAAGCTGAACGTCTGCACGTCCTGCCTGAAGGCCGGCAAGGCCACGCGCGCCGTGAGTGCCTGACGACTTGACGCGCCGGATGGTCCGCGTGGCCGGTTCGAGCGGTCGTCACAGACTTTCCAGATTCACCACCGCGCATGCTCCCCCCGGGAATCGGCCCGAGGGGAGTTTCGCGTTTCCGGGTGCGTGCACGAGGCGGCTGAGCCCGTGACGGGCCGGCCTCGTGGCCGGCCCGTGCCCGTCAGCTCTTGCCGCCCGCGTCCTTGCGCCGCACGTCGACGGGGCCCCGCCGCACCGAGCCGGGCGCGGTCCACTCCGCGCGCCTGCGCGCACGCTTGCGTGCGACTTCCGACGACTCCAGCTGGTAGGGCACGGACGTGACCATCACGCCCGGCATGAACAGCAGCCGCCCCTTGAGCCGCAGCGCGCTCTGGTTGTGCAGCAGGTGCTCGTACCAGTGGCCCACGACGTACTCGGGGATGAAGATGCTGATCGCGTCGCGCGGATTCTCGGTGCGCAGGGACTTCACGTACTCGATGATCGGCCGTGTGATCTCGCGGTAGGGCGAGTCGAGGATCTTCAGCGGCACGTTGATGTTGCGCCGCTCCCACTCCTCGCGCAGCGCCTTGGTCTCCGCCGGGTCGACGCTGATGCTGAGCGCTTCGAGCGTCCCGGTGCGCATGAGCTTGGCGTAGCCGAGCGCCCGCAGCGTCGGCCTGTGCAGCTTGGACACCAGCACGATGGAGTGGACGCGGGACGGCTTGACGGTGTCCTCCGACGGGTTGTCGGAGGCCGCGAGTTCCTCCGCGATCCGGTCGTAGTGCTTCCTGATCGCCGTCATCGTGCCGTAGAAGATCACCATGCCGAGCACGGCGACCCAGGCCCCGTGGCTGAACTTGGTGGCGAGGACGACCACCAGCACGACGCCCGTGAGGAACGCGCCGAAGGCGTTGATCGCGCGCGAGCGCATCATGCGCCGGCGCTTCGAGCGGTCGCGTTCGGTGCGCAGGTGCCGGTTCCAGTGCCTGACCATGCCCGTCTGGCTGAGCGTGAACGACACGAACACGCCGACGATGTAGAGCTGGATCAGGCGCGTCGAGTCGGCCCCGTAGACCACCACGAGCAGGATGGCCGCCCCGGCGAGCAGGACGATGCCGTTGGAGAAGGCGAGCCGGTCGCCCCTGGTGTGCAGCTGGCGGGGCAGGTAGCGGTCCTGCGCGAGGATGGAGCCGAGCAGCGGGAAGCCGTTGTAGGCGGTGTTCGCCGCGAGGAACAGCACCAGAGCGGTCGCGGCGGCCAGCACCACGAAGAAGAACGTGCCCCTGCCGAACACCGCCGCCGCGACCTGCGTGATGACGGGGTCGACGACGAACGAGCTGCCGACGGCATGCCCGTTGGCGCGCAGCAGGTCGACGGCCGGGTTGTCCGCCATCCGCACCCTGGTGCCGATCGCGAGCGCCATGATCCCGCAGAACATGACGACGGCGAGGCCGCCCATGAGCGCCAGCGTGGAGGCCGCGTTCTTGCTCTTGGGCTTGCGGAACGCGGGCACGCCGTTGCTGATCGCCTCGACGCCGGTGAGCGCCGCACAGCCCGACGAGAACGCCCGCAGCAGCAGGAACAGCATCGCGAACCCGGCCAGGGTGCTCTTCTCGGGCTTGATGTGCAGGTGCGACGTCGGGGCGTGCATGACGTCGCCCAGTGCGAGGCCCTTGAAGGCGCCCCAGGCGATCATCACGAAGACGCCACCGACGAAGACGTACGTGGGGATCGCGAACAGCTTGCCCGACTCGCGCACGCCACGGAGGTTCATCAGGGTCAGGATGACGATGACTGCGACGGCGCAGATCGCCTTGTGCTGGACGACGAAGGGGATCGCGGAGCCGAGGTTCTCCACGCCGGACGAGATGGACACCGCGACGGTCATGACGTAGTCGACCAGCAGGGCGCTGGCGACGGTCAGCCCGGCCTTGGGGCCGAGGTTCGTGGTGGCGACCTCGTAGTCGCCCCCGCCGCTCGGGTACGCGTGGACGTTCTGCCGGTACGACGCGACGACGGTGAACATCAGCACCGCGACGGCGAGCGTGATCCACACCGAGAAGTGGTAGGCCGACGCACCCGCCACCGACAGGACGATCAGCACCTCGCCGGGTGCGTACGCGACGGAGGACAGCGGGTCGGACGCGAAGACGGGCAGCGCGATGCGCTTGGGAAGGAGCGTCTCCCCGAGCTTGTCGCTGCGCAGCGCCCGCCCGATCAGGATCCGTTTGGGCACGTCGGTCAGTTTGGACACGGGCGGAATGGTATGCGTTCGAACAGCTGAGTGCGCAGGCAGCACCCCGAATTACCGGTTCACCTGCTCACATGGGGTGCGGTGGCGCACCGTGACGGGCTCCGTACGTTCTCTTGTCGCAATCTTGTCGCCTTCCGGGGAACGCGGCCGGGTACGGGGATGGCGGCGGGCAGGGGGGCGCCGCTTAAGCTCGTGCCTCTGGGCAGCCTTTCCCGGCGGCCCACAGGTGCCCGGCACGTCGACAAGGATGAGTGAGCAGGGTGTTTTCGCAGATCGGTGCGGCAACCAGGAGCGCGGGGGACATCACGTGCACATCGTGATCATGGGGTGCGGGCGGGTGGGCGCCGCGCTCGCGCAGACGCTGGAGGAGCAGGGCCACTCGATCGCCGTGATCGACCAGGACTCGACCGCGTTCCGCAGGCTGGGCGCGGGGTTCGGGGGACGCAGGGTCACCGGCGTCGGCTTCGACGGGGACACGCTGCGCGAGGCCGGGATCGAGGAGGCCGGGGCGTTCGCCGCGGTCAGCAGCGGTGACAACTCCAACATCATCGCGGCGCGTGTGGCGCGCGAGATGTTCGGCATCGAGAACGTCGCGGCGCGCATCTACGACCCGCGCCGCGCCGAGGTCTACCAGCGCCTCGGCATCCCCACGGTGGCCACCGTCCGCTGGACGGCCGACCAGATGCTGCGGCGGCTGCTGCCGTCCGGCGCGGAGCCGCTGTGGCGCGACCCGAGCGGCGGGGTGCAGCTCGCGGAGGTGCACACCCCCGAGACGTGGATCGGCCAGCGGATCAGCAGGCTGCAGGAGGAGACCGGCGTCCGCGTGGCATTCGTCACGCGTCTCGGCGAGGCCATGCTGCCGACCGCCGACACGGTGCTGCAGGAGGGCGACCTCGTGCACGCGATGATGCGTACGGACGAGGTCGAGAAGGTCGAGACGGCGTTCGCCGCGGGCCCGGACGGAGGGCACAACTGATGCGCGTCGCGATTGCCGGAGCGGGCGCGGTGGGCCGGTCCATCGCCGGCGAGCTGCTGGAGAACGGCCACGAGGTGCTCCTCGTGGACAAGGCGCCGACCGCGATCTCCGTCGAGCGGGTGCCGATGGCGGAGTGGCTGCTGGCGGACGCCTGCGAGATCACGTCGCTGGACGAGGCGGCGCTGCAGCGCTGCAACGTGGTGATCGCTGCCACCGGCGACGACAAGGTCAACCTCGTCGTGTCGCTGCTCGCGAAGACGGAGTACGGCGTGCCGCGCGTCGTGGCGCGCGTGAACAACCCCAAGAACGAGTGGCTGTTCAGCGAGGCGTGGGGGGTGGACGTGGCCGTCTCGACGCCGCGCCTGATGTCCGCGCTGGTGGAGGAGGCGGTGAGCGTCGGCGACCTGGTGCGCCTGCTCCGCTTCAGCCACGGGGACGCGAACCTGGTGGAGCTGACGCTGCCGCCCGAGTCGGCGATTTCGGGGACGCAGGTGGGCGACGTCACGTGGCCGGAGGACACGTCCCTGGTGACGATCATCCGCGGGACGAGCGTCCTGACGCCGAGCGCGGACGAGACGCTGGAGGCGGGCGACGAGCTGCTCTTCGTGGCGGCCCAGGCCCGCGAGGAGCAGCTGGAGGATTTGCTCTCGGTCCACCGGGAGCAGTAACCGGCGGGCCGGG
>NZ_JAGIQL010000064.1 GCF_017813245.1 Streptomyces montanisoli | reverse complement strand
CCCCACGCAGCACCCGGCCTCCGCGCTCCACCGGTGCCCGGAGTTCAGACGTGTGCCCTTCCGACCCGGACGCCGGCCCGGAACCCGCGGCGGGAGCCGCGTCCCGCGGCGCCGCCGCGTTCCCGCGGTGGTCCGGGATGCCCAGCTTGTCCGCTGCCTCCTGGAGCCACTCCGGGGGCGTCAGCAGGAACGACGTCTGGTTCAGGTCGATCCGCTCAGGAGCGGACGCCGCAGGCGCGGGTCCACCCACCGCGCCGTACTCCTCCTCGTACCTGCGGATCACCTCGCCCACCGAGACCCCGGGCCACAGCGACACGTCGCCGCTGTCACGCGCGATCACCAGCCGCTGCCGTCCGCCACCGCCGACCGGCCCGCCCTCACGGTCCTGCGACCACACCACGAAACCCAGGTCGAACTCCCGCACCAGCACCTGCCGGTGCTGGTAGGCGGGCACACCGCCGTTCACCCACTCCTCGCCGCGCTCCTGCGCCTGCGCGAACGTCACCATCCCGCGCTCACCCCTCCACCGGGACGGCGCGCGCGAAGCCGCCGTCCACCATCAGGTTCGCCACGGTCTCCAGCTCGGGCGGGCTGCCCGCGAGCCGCTCAAGGAACGCGTCGAAATCGTCACCGCACGGCAGCAGCAGCCGCTCCATACGCTCCTGGACGTCCAGACCCTCCTGGTCGCGGGCGTCGTCGTACGGGCAGAACCAGACCGACCCGAGACGCTCCCCCCTGACCTTCACCGCCAGGATCCCGCCCTGCACGAACGCGACCCCCAGGAAGTCCTTCGTCAGATGGTCCCGCAGGCACTTGTTCACGTACACGAGGTCGTTGACGGCCGCCTCGTCGCGCACCGAGAAGAACGGCTGGTCCACCAGCAGCCCCAACTCGGCGTCCAGCGCCACACCCACCGGCGCGCAACCGCCCGCCGCCTTCAAGAACGACCGGTAGGCGCCCGGCAGCCGGTACCCGAGCTCCTCCTCCGCGCCCGCCACCAGCTCCTCGCCGACCGGCAACCCGCCCTTCGGCAGCCCGAAGTGCGCGGGGCGCGTCTCCTGCAACGGGCGCGTACCGCGCTTCGCCTGGTCGACCGGCGCCGTCGCGAGACCGCCGTGGTGGCGCAGCAGCGCCTTCACCTCCACCGGCACGAGCAGCAGCCTGCGCGAACCCGCCTCGTGGTGCCACGTCCAGCCGTGCGGCGTCGCCACCGCCGGGATCGTGTCCCACAACTCGTGCCCCGCCGCGCTCGACGCCGCGTTCGCCGACACGTAGTCCGTCAGCCGCAGTTCGTCCACCCCGAACCCCGCCGGGGGCTCCGCGATCTCCGCCACCGCACGCGCGTACGGCGCGAACTGCGGGTAACCGCCGCCGTCCACCCGCACGCCCGCCGGGTACCTGGCCGCGCGCACCGGATCCGGAAAACGCACGAGCTGCCCGGCGTAGGCCGCGTTCGGTGGCGCGGCATGCTGCCCGAGCCGACCTGTCGTCATGGCGCTTGCCCCCTGCTGATGCTGGCTGTTGCGGCACAGCCTATGCGGTGGGACGTCGCCGGGGACCTGCGCGGCCACCCCGCACCCGGCCGGGCCGCGCACCCCGGCACGAAACACCCGCACCTGTCACCAACTGTCACGTTTCCGTGACCGTACGCCGACGGCACGCCACGAAGTTCGCCCCCGCTACCCGATCTGCCCCCACATTTGGCAGGCTGTTCCCGCGCACCGGGGGACGTGAGCCCGCACACGACGCACAGCGGGCACGGGAGGGTACGGACATTGCACACGGCACAAACGGACACCGAGACGGACGCACGGACGAACGCACGGCCGGACGCACGGCCGGACGCACAGGCAGGCGGGCGGTCCACCGCGCAGGGCGATCCCAGACTGGGCTGGAGCAGCACGCAGCCCGACTCCGCGCCCCACCCGGGACACCGCCGCGACGGCATCCTGCCCGCCGTCGCCGCCGCGCTCTCCGTCCGCGGCCAGACCCTCACCTGCACCGCGGGCAAGGCCGACCAGCCGCCCCGGCTGCACCCACTCGTCCAGGACTTCCTCGACACGCTCGCCACCGCCCAGCGGGAACGGTTCACCGGACGCTGCCCCGAAGCGATCCTGCTCTCACGCCACCTCACCGCCGCCGAAGCCGACCGCTCCAAACGCGCCCGCAAGAAACCCCTCACCCAGGGCGAGGCCAGGCGCTCCCTCAAACACGCCAAACTCACCGCCCGCCGCATCCGCGAGGACGGCGACCCCCTGCACGGCGGCTACGCGCCGCCCTGCCGCTCCTGCGCGCCGCTCCTCGACCACTTCGGGGTGCGCCACGTCGACCCCTCCGACCACGCCACCACGGGCTGACCCGCACGGCCCCGGCGCGACCAGCACCGGCCCACCGGCCCACCGGCCCACCGGAGCAGAACGCAGAAGCAGAGAACGCAGAAGCACCAGCAGCAGAACAGAAGAACGGCAGAACGGCTGACCCATGCCCGACCTCTCCACCACCCGCTTCCCCGTCCCCGTCGACGCCGCCCTGCGCGACGCCGGCTGGCAGCCAGGACGCTGGGACATCAAGCAGGCCGAGGAATGGGCCGACACCGTCAGCGCGCACATCACCCCCGCGGGCCACCGGCACCGCGTCTTCCCCGCCGCCGTCGAGGCCTGGGCCGAATTCGGCAACCTCCGCATCGCGCCCCTCGGGCCCGGCCGCCAGATCGCCCCCGCCACCGTCCGCGTCGACCCCCTCGCAGGCCTCCACCTCGCCCGCACCCTCTCCGACCTCGGACGCTCCCTCGACACCGAGATCAGCCCGCTCGGCGAGGAAGGCGACGCCCAGGCCGTCCTCGCCATCGACCGCGCCGGCCGCGTCTACAGCATCGACCACACGGGCGACTGGTACCTCGGCCCCGACATCGACACCGCGCTCGGCACCCTGCTCACCGGCCTCGAACCCGCCAGACTCACCCCCGGCACGGACTGACCTCCACCCCCGAGAGGCACGCGACCCCGTTACGCCGCACCATGGGAACGGGCGACACCCGCCCACCCGGAACGCTCCCCAGGAGCGGGGCGGACGCCGACGCGAGCCAGCCCGGGAGGCCGCGATGCACACCTTCCGCGAACCGAGCAGCGGACCTCCCATGATCAGCGAATCGGCACGCGTCGCCCAGACCGCGCTCAGCGCCAACGGAATGGGCGTCTTCCTCTGGGACGTCAACACCGGGGTGATGCGGTACAACGACGCCGGCCTCGCCGTCATGGGCATCAGCCCCCACGAATGGGACGGCAGGCTCGAAACACTCGGTGAGCGCATGGTCGACACAGAGCTCCCGGCGGTCCAGGCACGCGTCGAACGCGCACTCAAGGAAGGCACCAGCTTCAGCCTCTACTTCCGCGTACGGCTCCCCGGCAACTCACTGCGCTGGACCCACACACAAGGCCGGGTCGTCTCCGACGGACAAGGCCGCCCCGCCCGCGTCATCGGCATCATCAGGGACGCCAGCCAGGAACTGCTCGCCGTCGACCAGACCGAACAAGTACGCAAGGCACGCAGCGACCGGCGCCGCCAAGCCGCCATCGCCGGCTCGCTCAACGAAGCACTCGCCGGCGCCGTCACCGTCAGCGACGTCGCCCAAGCCGTCACCAGCACAGAACTGCTCGGCCAACTCGGCGCCGCCACCATCGCACTCGGCCTCCTCGACAACGGCCGGGTCATACCCGCGGGCTCCAACAACCTGCCCGACAACTGGGTGCGCAACGTCCACCTCGGACGCTACGACGAACCCCTCCCGCTCAGCGACGTCATACGCACCGGCCAACCCGTGTTCCTCACCAGCCGCGAGCAGTACGCCGAAAAGTACCCGGGCCTGCGGCCCCTGCTCGACCAGATCCCCGACGCCACCGCCGCCGCCTACCTGCCCCTCATCGCGCACGGCTCACCCATCGGCGCCATCGGACTCTCCTACAACGGCAAAGCGCAGTTCACACCGGACGAACAGACCGTGCTCACCGCCGTCAGCACCACCATCGCGCAGTCCCTGCAACGCGCCCTGCTCTACGACGGCGAACACGAACTCGCCAGCGGACTCCAAGCGGCCATGCTCCCCCAGACCATGCCGCACGTACCCGGTGTGGACCTCACCGTCCGCTACCGCCCCGCACACCCCCCGGGAGACGTCGGCGGCGACTGGTACGACGCCATCCTGCTGCCCGGCGGCCAGATCATCGCCGTCGTCGGCGACGTCGAAGGACACGACGTCACAGCCGCCGCCGTCATGGGTCAACTACGCATCGCACTCCACGCCTACGCCGACGAAGGCCACCCACCGGCCACCATCATGGCCCGCACCTCCGCCTTCCTCGCGGAATCCGACACCGACCGCCTCGCCACCTGCATCCTCGTCCACCTCGACCCCGCCACAGGACGCATGGTCACCGTACGAGCAGGACACACACCACCCGCCCTGCGCCGCCCGAACCACGGCACCACCTGGATCGACACCCCCGGCGGACTCCCCCTCGGCCTCACCGAACCCAACGGATTCCACACCTACCCCGAAACGGAGATCACCCTCGAACCCGAAGCCACCCTGCTGCTGTGCACGGACGGCCTCCTCGAAACACGCACAGCGGACGTCGACACCGACACCAAACTCCTCAACACCCTGCGAACGGGCCCCCCGAACCCCGACCCGCTCGCCGACCACCTGATCAACACCATGGCCACCTGCACAGGAGAAGAAGACGACGTCGCCCTCCTGCTCCTGCGCCGCACCACCCACAAACCCTCCGCGACACGCACCCCGCGCATCACCGTCCCCATCAGCCGCACCAACCCGGACAGCCTGCACACCGCCCGTCACACCCTGCGCACCGCCCTGCACCAATGGTCACTCGACCCGCTGCGCGACACCGCCGAGCTCCTCGCCTGCGAACTCACCACCAACGCCCTGCTCCACACCCACGGCACCGTCACCCTCACCGCCACACCCGTCGAAACCGACAGGCGCACCCTCCGCCTCACCGTCACCGACACCTCGTCCGCCCCACCCCGGCGCCGAAGCGCCTCCGAGCAATCCACCTCGGGACGAGGCCTGGTACTCGTCGAAGAACTCGCCACCGCATGGGGCATCACCGCACGCGGCAACGGCAAAGCCGTCTGGTGCGACATACCGCTCGTCCGCGACTGACGACGGCAGGCGCCGACTCAGGCCGACGAGCGCACCTCAGCCACACCGGCCACCGCGTCCGGCAGCACGGCCGACACCCGGAACCCACCCGCGTCCGTCGCCCCCGACACGAACACACCACCCAGCGCCGTCACACGCTCCCGCATACCCACCAGACCGTTACCGCCCGACGGCAACCCCGCATCCGCCACACCCGCCACCGACGGACCGTTCTCCACCTGCATCGCCACCTCGGCGCCCCGGTACGCCAACCGGACGGTCACCTCGGCGCCCCCCGCATGCTTGTGCACATTGGTCAACGCCTCCTGCACCACCCGGTACGCCGTCTGCTCCACCTCAGGCGCACACACCCGCACCTCCCCCTGCACCAGCAGCTCCACCACCATCCCCGCATCGCGCGACTGCCCCACGAGCCCCTCGATGTCCGCCAGGCACGGCCCGTCCTCCGCCGCCGCGGCCGCAGCGGCGGCGGCAGCCGCACCCACAGCGGCCAACGGCACCGCACGCTCACCACCCGCCCCGGCACCCTGCCCCTCACCAACACCCGAAGGCGACGCCGGCGCCGGCGACGCCGCCGCACCCGCACCCGCACCCGCACCCGCGGCCTTACGAGCGGCAACCGCCTCCCCCGACCGCAAAACCCCCAGCATCTCCCGCAACTCCGTCAACGCCTGCCGCCCCATGTCCCCCACAAGCGCCGCGTTCTTCACCGCCTTCGGCGGATCCTTCAACGCCACCGCCTGCAACGCCGCCGCATGCACCACCATCAGACTCACCCGATGCGCCACCACGTCATGCATCTCACGAGCGATCCGCGTCCGCTCCTCCGTACGCGCCCACTCAGCCCGCTGCTCCGCACGATCGGCCAGCAGCGACAACTCCTGCTCCAAACTGTCGGCGCGCTCCCGCAAACTCTCCATGAGCCGCCGCCGCGCCCCCACATAGAGACCCAGCAACACCGGCGGCGCCGTCAGCCCCACAGAGACCAGCACAGCCAGCAACGGCACATACCACGGATCCGAGTGCAACCCCGGATACCCCATGTCCTGACGCGTCCGCACGAACGTCACGATGAACGTCGCCGCGAACGCCATTCCCGTCAACGCGGCGATGATCCGCCGCGGCGCCTCCGACGCCGCCAGCGTGTACAGGCCCACAAGGCCAAGCACGAACCCCATCTCGGCCGGCGTCACCGCCACCGACACCAGCACCACCGCATACGGCCAGCGCCTGCGCACGACCAGCACGGCACCCGCTATGAGCCCGAGAACCACACACAAAGGCACAGGCAGCGACGACGTCTGCGCGAACCTGACCCCCTCCACGCCGCACTCGAAGGCTGACACCACGGCCAGCCCCACGTCGAGCACGGCACCGCGCCGCCGCTCCCACCACCAGTAACCGCGGGTGGTCCCTCCCACGGCGTCCCGGTCTGCCCCCGTTGTGGTCATGTCCTCCAGCCTAAAGGCGGACGCACCCCATTTTTCGGTGACCGGCCGGTAAAACGCCGCGCACGCGTTCGATGGAACGCTTCTTCGTTCGCTCGAACTGGTGAACCACTCCAGCACGCCTGCCGGAGGCCGGCATTCCGGGCCCATGATCCAGACATGACGCCACTGAACAGGAAATACGCCGACTTCGAACACCTCAGAGGCGAGGTGATCGCGCTGCGCAGACAGGGCCTCAGCCGCCGCCAGATCCGCGACCGCGTCCACGTGGACAACAACGACCTCCTCAACCGCCTCTTGGACGGCGAGCCCGTCCCGGAGTGGACCCGCCGCCCCAACGCCAAGGACGATCTGCGCGACCGGGCCCGCGAGCTTCGCCTCAAAGGCCTCACCTACGACCAGATCCAGATCGAGCTGGGCTGCTCCAAGAGCTCGATCTCCCTCTGGGTCCGCGACCTCCCGAAGCCGGAACGCCGAGACGCGAAGGAACAGGCCAAGCTGGCCTCACGGAAGCGCTGGGACCACGAACTGGCCGTACGGGACGAGGCGCGGCAGCACACGAAGCAGATAGCGGCGGCAGAGATCGGCACCATGACCGACCGGGATCTGTTCTTGACAGGCGTGGCCCTGTACTGGGCGGAAGGCTCGAAGGACAAGGCCTACTCCCGTCGCGAGTGCGCCATCTTCATCAACAGCGACCCCGGAGTCATCCGCGTCTACCTGGCGTGGCTCGACCTGCTCTGCGTCGCACGCGAGCGCCTCCGCTTCCGGGTCGCGATCCACGAGTCCGCCGACGTGCCGGCGGCCGAGCAGTACTGGGCAGCACTGGCGGGAATCGAGCCGTCGAGCCTGGAGCGGGTGACGCTCAAGAAGCACAACCCGAAAACCACGCGCAAGAACGTGGGCGAGAGCTATCGCGGCTGTCTCGTGATCAGGGTCCTCCAGAGCGCTGACCTGTACCGCCGCATCGAGGGCTGGTGGTCCGGCATCGTGGTGGATGGCACACGCCGAACCGCGTAGGGTGTCGCACGCGATCCCGGGTTGCTCTGTCGGTAGGGGCGACTGGACTTTGAATCCAGGTAAGACGCAGGTTCGACTCCTGCCCCGGGAGCCTGCGAGGTTCGGGTCCCGGCTGCTCAAGCGGCCGGGACCCGTTCGCGTTTCCACGCCCACCCCGCCCCGCTAAGCTGCGACCGTCCCAGCACATGAACAGCCGAAGGGCCCACCGTGAGCGTCACTCGCCCGGCCGCCGTCGTCGTCCTCGCAGCGGGGGAAGGCACGCGCATGAAGTCGAAGACCCCGAAGGTTCTGCACGAGATCTGCGGGCGGTCGCTCGTCGGGCACGTCGTGTCCGCCGCGCGCGCGCTCGATCCGCAGGAGCTCGTCGTCGTCGTGGGGCATGCGCGCGAGCAGGTCGAGAAGCATGTCACCGACGCGTTCGAGGGCGTGCGGACGGCCTACCAGGCCGAGCAGAACGGGACGGGGCATGCCGTGCGCACCGGCCTGTCGGAGCTGGGTTCGGTTCCCGACGGGGTCGTGGTGGTGGTCTGCGGTGACACGCCCCTGCTGTCCGCCGGGACGCTCGCCGCCCTCGTCGAGACGCATGAGGCGGATCGCAACGCGGTGACGGTGCTGTCGGCCGAGGTGCCGGATGCGACGGGGTACGGGCGCATCGTCCGTGACGGCGCGAACGGCGCGGTGACGGCGATCGTGGAGCACAAGGACGCGAGTGACGCGCAGCGTGCGGTGCGTGAGATCAATTCTGGGGTGTTCGCGTTCGACGGCCGGCTGCTGGCGGATGCGCTGGGGAAGGTGCGTACGGACAACAGTCAGGGTGAGGAGTACCTGACGGATGTGCTCGGGATCCTGCGGGAGGCGGGGCATCGGGTGGGTGCGTCGGTGGCGGGTGATCATCGGGAGATCCTGGGGATCAACAACCGGGTGCAGCTGGCGGAGGCGCGGCGTCTGCTGAACGAGCGGTTGCTGGTGGCGGCGATGCTGGCGGGTGTGACGGTGGTGGATCCGGCGTCGGTGCAGGTGGATGTGTCGGTGTCGTTCGAGCCTGATGCGGTGGTGCATCCGAACACGCAGCTGTCGGGTTCCACGTCCGTGGGCGCGGGTGCGGAGGTGGGTCCGAATTCGCGGTTGCACGACACGTGTGTGGGCGCGGATGCGCGGGTGGACAACACGGTGGCCGATGGCGCGGTAGTGGGTGAGGGGGCTTCTGTGGGTCCGTTCGCCTATCTGCGGCCGGGTACGCGGCTGGGTGTGCGGTCGAAGGCCGGTACGTATGTGGAGCTGAAGAACGCGTCGGTGGGTGAGGGGTCGAAGGTTCCGCATCTGTCGTATGTGGGGGATGCGACGATCGGTGATTTCACGAACATCGGTGCTGCGAGTGTGTTTGTGAATTACGACGGTGAGCGGAAGCATCACACGACGGTCGGGTCGCACTGCCGGACGGGGTCGGACAATATGTTTGTGGCGCCTGTCACGGTCGGGGACGGGGTCTACACGGCTGCCGGGTCGGTGATCACGAAGGACGTTCCGCCCGGTTCGCTGGCTGTGGCCCGGGGCCAGCAAAGGAATATCGAGGGTTGGGTGGCCAGGAAGCGTCCTGGTTCGGCTGCGGCGCGGGCCGCGGAGGCGGCGGGTGGCGGGTCGGCCAACGACGTCTGACGAGGGGCTGACCAGCGCCTGGCGCCGGGGTCTCGCGTACGGTGTGTGTGCACGATTCGGCTGGCTCGCAGGTACCGGTCCTGGTATGTGCGGGTGCGGCGGCATCCGACACGTCTGAGGAGTCTGTGCTGTGACCGGGATCAAGACGACCGGCGAGAAGAAGCTGATGCTCTTTTCCGGCCGCGCCCACCCCGAGTTGGCGGAGGAGGTCGCCGGCCAGCTGGGCGTCGGGCTCGTTCCGACGAAGGCGTTCGATTTCGCGAATGGCGAGATCTATGTGCGCTATCAGGAGTCGGCGCGTGGGGCGGACTGCTTTCTGATCCAGAGCCACACGGCTCCGATCAACAAGTGGATCATGGAGCAGTTGATCATGATCGACGCGTTGAAGAGGGCTTCGGCGCGTTCGATCACGGTGATCGTCCCGTTCTACGGGTATGCGCGGCAGGACAAGAAGCACCGGGGTCGTGAGCCGATCTCGGCGCGGCTGATCGCGGATCTGCTGAAGACGGCGGGTGCGGACCGGATCCTCACGGTGGATCTGCACACGGACCAGATCCAGGGGTTCTTCGACGGTCCCGTGGACCACCTGTTCGCGCTGCCGATACTGGCGGACTACGTGGGCGCGAAGGTGGATCGTTCGAAGCTGACGATCGTGTCGCCCGACGCGGGCCGGGTGCGGGTGGCGGACCGCTGGTGCGACCGTCTCGGCGCGCCGCTGGCGATCGTGCACAAGCGGCGTGACAAGGATGTGGCGAACCAGGTCACGGTCCACGAGGTGGTCGGTGACGTGGAGGGCCGGGTGTGTGTCCTGGTCGACGACATGATCGACACTGCGGGGACGATCTGTGCGGCGGCGGACGCGTTGTTCTCGCACGGTGCGGCGGATGTGATCGTGACGGCGACGCACGGTGTGCTGTCGGGTCCCGCGGCGGACAGGCTGAAGAACTCCCGGGTGAGCGAGTTCGTGCTGACGAACACGCTGCCGACGGCGGGTGAGCTGGATCTGGACAAGATCAGGGTGCTGTCGATCGCGCCGACGATCGCGCGTGCGGTGCGTGAGGTGTTCGAGGACGGTTCGGTGACGAGCCTCTTCGAGGAGCAGGTGTAAGAGGTCTCGGAGATCGATTTCTGGGCGGCCTTCCTGGCCGGGTAGACTCGTGGAGTCGCTCGGCGAGGGAGGCCGCATTCTGTGCGGTGGTCCGTTATCGGCGCGCGCTCCTTGTAGCAGGCCTGTTCGAGGCCGGGTGACGTTTGAGTGGTTCTGTCCGTCACCTTTCGAGGAGTTGCCTGTCATGGCTGAGCTGAAGCTCGCTTCTGAGATCCGTACCGAGTTCGGCAAGGGCGCTGCCCGCCGCATCCGCCGCGAGGACAAGGTTCCCGGTGTTGTCTACGGTCACGGCGCCGACCCGGTGCACGTGACGCTGCCGGGTCACGACCTGATGATGGCGCTGAAGACGGCGAACGTCCTGCTGAGCCTGGACATCGACGGCCGCAACGAGCTGGTGATCCCGAAGGCCGTGCAGCGTGACCCGCTGAAGGGCTTCATCGAGCACGTCGACCTGCTGGCCGTGAAGCGCGGCGAGAAGGTCACGGTCGAGATCAACATCCTGACCGAGGGTGAGCTCGCCCCGGGCCAGAACCTGCTGGAGCACGTGCTGAACACGCTGTCGGTCGAGGCCGAGGCGACGCACATCCCGGAGTCCGTGACGGTTTCCGTGGAGGGTCTGGCCGCGGGTGACTCGGTGCTGGCGAAGGACGTCACGCTGCCGTCGGGCGCGACGCTGGTGACGGAAGAGGAGGCCGTGGTCCTCCAGGTGCTGGCCGCGCAGGCGGAGGAGCCGGCCGAGGAGTCCGCCGAGGGCGAGGACGAGGCCGCGGAGGCCTGAGTTCCGTCGCTCGCCCGGTACGGGGCGGGTGGGCCGTCGGGGCCTGCCCGCCCCGTCCGTGTGCCGGTGGTGGTTCACTTCGCGTGACGTGTTGTTTCCCGCAGGTTCCGTGCGTCGTGTACGGATGACGAGCTACGAGGGTTGGCGATGACGACGGACGAATCCGCACCGTGGCTGGTGGTGGGCCTCGGTAATCCGGGCCCGGGTTACGCGGCCAATCGCCACAATGTGGGTTTCATGGTGACGGATCTGCTGGCGGGCCGCATGGGCGGTTCGTACAAGCGGGCGCAGAAGGCGCAGGCGCAGGTCCTGGAGGGCCGGTTGGGCCCGATGGGCCCTGGGAGCCGGCGGGTGGTGCTGGCAAAGCCTTCGTCGTTCATGAACCTGTCGGGTGGCCCGGTGTCGGCGTTGCGTGACTTCTACAAGGTGGATAAGGCGCATGTCGTCGCGGTGCACGACGAGTTGGACATCGATTACGGCACGTTGCGGTTGAAGCTGGGTGGCGGCGACAACGGGCACAACGGGCTGAAGTCGATGACGAAGGCGATGGGCCCCGAGTATCACCGGGTGCGCTTCGGGATCGGGCGGCCACCCGGCCGTATGCAGGTGGCGGACTTCGTGCTGAAGGACTTCTCGTCCACCGAGCGCAAGGAGCTCGACTACTTCGTGGACCGCGCGGCGGACGCGGTGGAGGCACTGCTCCTGGAGGGCCTGGAGCGGGCGCAGTCCACGTACAACTCGTAGGGTGTGCGGCGCGAAGGGGGTGGCGGCAGGTGGAGGGTCCTGACATGTCCCGGGGTGCTCGTCTGGCGGCCCACGGTGCCGCCTCCACAGCGCTGGCGCTGCGCAGCGACCGCGGTCTGCGTGAGCTCGTGGCCGCCGGCACACCTCTGGGGTCGGGGATCGGCGGACAGACGGTTCTGCTGGAGGTCGAGGGAACGCCGGTCTTCGTCAAGCAGGTACGGCTGACGGATCTGGAACGACGGCCGGAGCACGTGCGCTCCACGGCGAATGTGTTCGGTCTCCCGTCCTTCTGCCACTACGGCGTCGGCACCGTCGGCAGCCCGGGGTTCGGGGCCTGGCGGGAGCTGGCCGTGCACACCATGACGACGAACTGGGTGATCTCGGGAGAGTACGAGGGCTTCCCGCTGATGTACCACTGGCGGGTGATCCCGGACGCCGGTCAGCCCCTTCCCGAGGAACTGGCCGATGTGGAGCGGGCCGTCGCCCACTGGGGCGGCGGAGCGGCGATACGCCGCCGGATCGAGGGCGTGCAGCAGTCCACGGCGAGCATCCTGTTGTTCCTGGAGTACATCCCGCAGAACCTGCACGACTGGCTGGGCGTTCAGATCAAAGCCGGTGCTCAGGAGGCCGAGCGGGCCTGCGCCATGGTGGACGACGAGCTGAGAGCCGGTATCTCGTTCATGAACGGCCGCGGTTTGCTGCACTTCGACGCTAATTTCCAGAACATCCTCACCGATGGCCGACGGCTCTTCTTCGCCGACTACGGCCTCGCGATCTCCTCCCGCTTCGAACTCGCGGAGGACGAGACGGACTTCTACGACGAGCACCGCACCTACGACGAGTGCTACAGCGTCACGCACCTGGTGAACTGGCTGGCCGTCGCTCTCCACGGCTACTCACCGGAGGAACGCAGGGCGTTCGTGCGGGCCTGCGCCCGGGGAGTGCGCCCGGAGGGCGTGCCGGCGTCGGTCGCGGCGCTGCTTGTCCGGTACGCGCCGGTGGCCGAGGTGATGGGCGACTTCTACCGTGCGTTCCAGAGCCGGCCGTGGTGCGGTACGACGACTTGGCGTCAGCCTTCACGACCTGGTGCTCCTGCGTGAGGGACGCCTTCGGCGACTACGCGGCGGTCCTCGCGAGATCGTGGCTCGTACCGGCTTCGGGTCTTGTCGTCGGCCGGCAGGAATGTCTCCAGGTGCAGTCCTTCCAGGGCTGCGTCGGTGGCGGTGCTGAGGGTGGCGGAGACGCTGAAGAACCGGAGCGGGTCGCCGTCGACGTCGATTTCGAGGGTGATCACCGGCCCTCGGGGCGTGGCGGCAGCGGCTTTGCCGAGGTGTCCGGCGAGCTCCGCGGCAAGCTCGTAGTGGCGCTGGTCATGGGTCCGCTCGGCGCGGTGGCTCACCTCCCGCAGCAGGTGGTTTCCCCACTCCGCGAGGTTGCCGATGCGGCGGGCCAGCCCGTCAGGGTGCAGGCAGACCCGGGCCACGTTGATCGGGGGCTCCAGCAAGCTCTGCGCGCAGCCGGTCAGTAGCTGATCAACGGCGGCGTTGGCGTCGACGATGTCCCAGTGGTCGTCCAGCAGCAGTGCGGGGTAGGGCAGGTGGGCGTCGAGGAGCCGGCGCAGGCCGTCCATCACGACCTCGATCGACGCGTCGCCCCATTGGTGGTCCTGGTAGCGCGGCGCGTAACCGGCGGCCAGCAGTAGCCGGTTGCGGTCCCGTAGCGGCACGTCCAGGTTGTCGGAGAGCAGCATGAGCATCTCCGGCGTCGGGTGCGCCTTGCCGGTTTCCACCCGGCTGAGGTGCCGGGTGGAAACCCGCGAGCGGTTGGACAGCTCCTGCTGGCTGAATCGGCGTCGTTCGCGCCAGGTCCTCAACAGCGCACCGACCGGCGGGGCTTCGATTGCGACGCTCATGGCCGTGAGTCTAGGGGGCGGTGTCCGGGTGGCCATGACCTGTGAGGTCATGGATCTGGCGGGCGGTCCCGGCGAGTATTTCGGTCATCAGCCGATCGGGACGAACGGGAGAGGACGACCATGAACGGTGTTGTCGAGCGGTACCTGGCCACCTGGAACGCGACAGGCGACGAGCGGGCGGAGTTGCTCGCCAGGCACTGGTCTCCCGAGGTGACCTACACCGATCCGATGGCCGAGGTGTCCGGTCACGAGGGGATCGCGGCGGTCATCGACGCGGTCCAGACGCGGTTCGCGGGTCTGGTGTTCAGCGAGGTCGGCGAGGCCGACGCCCACCACCGCCAGGTGCGGTTCCGCTGGGGTCTTGGGCCCGAGGGCGCCGAGCCGCTAGTGATCGGGTTCGACGTACTGGTGCTGGACGAGGCGGGCCGGGTCCTGGACGTTCGCGGTTTCCTGGACAAGGTGCCGGCATGACGGGGCCGCGCGCGTACGCGATCGGTTACCTGAGGGACGTCGAGGTCGGCCGGGACATCGCGGAGTACATCGAGCGGATCGACGCAACGCTCACGCCGTACGGCGGTCGCTTCCTGGTGCACGGCGGGCAGGTGACCGCGTGCGAGGGGAGCTGGGGCGGCGACGTCGTGATCCTGGAGTTCCCCGACATGGCCCGGGCGCGGGAGTGGTACGACTCGCCGGACTACCAGGCGATCCTGCCGCTGCGCACCAGGAACTCGACGTCCATGGTCGCGCTGGTCGAGGGGGTGTCCGACGGCTATCGCGCCGCCGAGGCGATCGCGCACCTGTTCCCCCAGGGCGACGCACCGACCGGGTAAGGCCCCCGCCGGGGCAGCTGGACGCGGGGCGTTTGACGTGGGGGTGGGGCATGGCCAAAGATCCGGCCATGTCTTCGAGTTCTGGCATATCGGCCGGCAGATCCGTCGTGATGGCGCTGGTGGCGCTGTTGTTGTGTGTCGGCGGCGGGTACGCGTCGTGGGGGGACGCGCAGCATGTGCTGTTGTCGAAGGGGCGTCAGCACGGCACGTTCTCGGTGACGGCGTGCGGGGACAAGAGGTGTGCCGGGTCGTTCGACGCGGACGGGCCCGCGGCGCCGGTGTCGGACATGACCGTCGAGCAGTCGGTGGCGGCGCGCAAGGGGGATCGGTTTCCGGTGGTGGTGAAGCCGGGGACGCATGAGGTGGTGCGCAGCGATCTGGCCGGTTCCGTGCACGCGTGGGTGCCGTTGGGCGGTGCGTTGCTGCTTGCGGGTCTTGTGATCGCGGGCGGGATGCGGCTGGGGCGGTTCGGGCTGGTCCTGGCGGCGGTCGGGGTGGCGCAGTTGGTGGCCACGTTCCTGTTGCTGTGAGGCATGGCGCGGGGGCGCGGCGGACGCCGGATGTGGAGCGGGGCCGTACGGGAGTGTCCCGTACGGCCCCGCTCCATTGGGGCGTGCGCGCGACGCGCGCCCCCGCCGGCGTCAGCCGGTGTTGCGCAGGCCGGCGGCCACGCCGTTGATGGTCAGGAGCAGCGCCCGGGACAGCAGCGGGTCGGGGGCTTCTTCGGTCTCGGCCGCCTTGCGCTGGCGGGCCAGCAGGGCGACCTGGAGGTAGGAGATGGGGTCGAGGTAGGCGTCGCGGATGGCGAAGGTCTGCTGGAGGACCTTGTTGGAGTCGAGGAGCTTCTCGCCACCGGTGATGCGCAGGACTTCCTGGACGGTGAGGGCGTGTTCGGTCTCGATGTCGCCGAAGACGTGCTTGAGGTTCTCGGGCACGAGGGTGTCGATGTAGTGGCGGGCGATCCGCAGGTCGGTCTTGGCGAGGGTCATCTCGACGTTGGAGATGAAGTTGCGGAAGAAGTGCCAGTGCTCGTACATCTCGTCGAGCACGGAGTCGAGTCCTGCTTCGCGCAGCGCCTTGAGGCCCGAGCCGACGCCGTACCAGCCGGGGATGATCTGCCGTGACTGGGTCCAGCCGAAGACCCAGGGGATGGCGCGCAGGCTGTCGAGTCCGCCACCGGTGTCGGGGCGGCGGGAGGGCCGGGAGCCGAGGTGGAGTTCGCCGAGCTGGTCGACGGGGGTGGAGGCGTAGAAGTAGGGGGGCAGGTCGGGGTCCTCGACGAGGCGCCGGTAGGACTGGTGGGCTGCTTCGGAGGCGGTGTCCATGGCGGCGTCCCAGCGGGCGAGTGCCTCGGAGGACTGGCGGGGCGCGGTGTGCAGGGCGGATGCCTGCAGGGTCGCGGCGACGGTCAGTTCGAGGTTCTCGCGGGCGAGGGACGGGATGAGGTACTTGTCGGAGATGACCTCGCCCTGCTCGGTGACCTTGATCTCGCCTTCGAGGGTGCCCCAGGGCTGGGAGAGGATCGCGTCGTGCGAGGGGCCGCCGCCGCGGCCGACGGTGCCGCCGCGGCCGTGGAAGAGGCGCAGGCGTACGCCGTGCCGGTGGGCGACGTCGCGCAGCCGGCGCTGGGCGCGGTGGATCTCCCACTGGGACGTGGTGATGCCGCCGAACTTGGACGAGTCGGAGTAGCCGAGCATGACCTCCTGGACGTCGCCGCGCAGGGAGACGAGGCGCCGGTAGGAGGGGTCGGAGAGCATGTCGTCGAGGATGACGTCGGCGGCGCGCAGCTCTTCCGTGGTTTCGAGGAGCGGCACGATGCCGATCTTGGCCCATCCGCCGTGGAGGTCGATGAGGCCGGCCTCGCGGGCGAGGATGGCGGCGGCGAACACGTCGTCGGCGCCGGCGCACATCGAGATGATGTAGGACTCGATGACTTCGGGCCCGAAGCGTTCGAACGCCTCCTTGATGGTGTGGAAGACGCCGAGGGTCTTGGCACCGGCGGCGTCGAGTGGTGCGGGGGTGGACGCGAGGGGCCTGCGGGAGCGGAGTTCCTTGGCGAGGAGCTTCTGCCGGTTCTCCCTGGCCATGTCGGCGTAGCGCCAGTTCTCCTCGTCGAGCCGGTCGAAGAGCTGGCCGAGCGCGTGGTGGTGGGCGTCGGCGTGTTCGCGTACGTCCATCGTGGCGAGTTGCAGGCCGAACGCGGCGAGGGTGCGGATGGTGCGGTCCATGCGGCCGTCGGCGAACAGGCCGCCGCGGTATTCGCGCAGGGACGTCTGGATGAGCGTGAGGTCGCTGAGGAGTTCGGCGGTGCCGAGGTAGTCGCGGCCGGCCTCGTGGGGCGTGTTGCGGGCGAGGCGCTCGCGGGTGTTGACGAGCTTCTGCCGGATGCAGGTGGCCTTGAGCCGGTAGGGCTCCTCGGCGTTGAGGCGCTTGTAGCGCGGGCTGATCTCCGGGAGGCGCTGGAGGTCCGTGGACAGGGAGTCGAGGAGTTCCTCGGTGGCGCCGGTGTAGCGGATGGAGTTGGACAGCTGCCCGCGCAGCGTGTCGACGAGTTCGAGGGCGTCGGTGATGCCGTGCTCGTGCTGGAGGATCAGCACTTCGCGGGTGACGTCGGGGGTGACGTTCGGGTTGCCGTCGCGGTCGCCGCCGATCCAGGTGCCGAACGTGAGGGGCCGGGTGCCCGACGGCATCGCGACGCCGACGCGTTCGAGTTCGGCGGTGAGGTCCTCGAGGACGTCGCCGACGGCGCCGGCGTGGAGTTCGTCGAGGTAGTAGATGGCGTTGCGGGCCTCGTCCGCGGGTTCCGGACGTACGACGCGCAGTTCGTCGGTCTGCCAGATCAGGTCGATGGCCTCGGCGAGGCGCAGGTCGTGGCGGCGCCGGTCGGACGGGTTGACGGGGGTTTCGAGGAGTTCCCCGATGCGGCGGATCTTGTTGAGGACGGAGCGTCGCGCGGCCTCGGTGGGGTGCGCGGTGAAGACGGGGCGCACGTTGAGGTTGCGGACGGTTTCCCGCAGGTGCTCGGGGTCGGCGTCCTTGAGGCGGTCGGCGGTGCGGGCGAGGAGGCCGCCCTCGGCGGCGCGCCGCTCGCGCAGTTCGCGGCCGCGGTGGACCTGCTCGCTGACGTTGGCGAGGTGGAAGTACGTGGAGAAGGCGCGGACGAGCTTGGCCGCGGTGTCGAGGTCGGTCGTCCCGAGGAGGGACGCGGCGGCTTCGCCGTCCTCGCGGGTGAGGGCGCGGACGCGTTCGACGAGGTCGAGGAGGTCCTGGCCCTCCTGTCGTACGAGTGTCTCACCCAGGAGATCGCCGAGTCGGCGGATGTCGGAGCGCAGCTCGGCGTTCGCGGTGGGGCTCGGGGTGGGGCTCGGGGTCTGGTCGGCACTGCTCACAGGTGCGGCTCCTTGAGTGTTCGAGCACGTCTGGAGGGGTACTGGAGGCTTCGGGCCGCCTGCCCGTCGTATTGCGCGGCAGCCGGTCCGTGCGGACCGCGCTGTCCGACGGACCCAGGATAGGTGCCAGGGGCCCGATGATTTCCAGTGGTTCTTCGTGGGTTCTTCGTCCTCTTGTGGCGACGGTGCGCGCTGCGATACTTACGATGCCGTAGGTTACGCACCCGTATCCGGGCAACTGCCGTATTACTCACCCCAGGGGATCCCCATGTCGACAAGCCCCGAAGTGATCGAGGACTCCGCTCCCGACCCCGCACCGTCCGGCGGTGGACCGCTCCCCGGCGGAAACCCGCTGCCCGCCGCCACGCTCGGCGGCGAGAAGAAACGCTCCGTCGAGCAGCTGGCGCTGCTGCTGTTCATCTTCGTCCCGTTCGTGGCGCTGGTCGCGGCGATCCCGCTCGCCTGGCGGTGGGGCGGGATCAGCTGGCTGGACCTGGCGCTGATGGCGGCCATGTACTTCATCGGCTGCCACGGCATCACGATCGGTTTCCACCGCTACTTCACGCACGGCTCGTTCAAGGCGAAACGGCCGCTGCGGATCGTGCTGGCGGTGATGGGCTCGCTGGCGGTGGAGGGCCCGGTCGTGCGGTGGGTCGCCGACCACCGCAAGCACCACAAGTTCTCGGACGCGGAGGGCGACCCGCACTCGCCGTGGCGGTTCGGCGAGACGCTGCCCGCGCTGATGAAGGGCCTGTGGTGGGCGCACATCGGCTGGCTGTTCGACGAGGAGCAGACGCCGCAGGGCAAGTACGCGCCCGACCTGATCAAGGATTCCGCCATTCGGACGGTCTCCCGGCAGTTCGCGCTGTGGACGGTGGTGTCGCTGCTGGTGCCTCCGCTGGTGGGGGGCCTGGCGACGTGGTCGTGGACGGGCGCCTTCACGGCGTTCTTCTGGGGGTCGCTCGTTCGGGTGGCGCTGCTGCACCACGTCACGTGGTCGATCAACTCGATCTGCCACGCGGTCGGCAAGCGTCCGTTCAAGTCGCGTGACCGCAGCGGCAACGTGTGGTGGCTGGCGATCCTGTCGTGCGGCGAGTCGTGGCACAACCTGCACCACGCTGACCCGACGTGCGCGCGCCACGGGGTGCTGCGCGGGCAGCTGGACTCCAGTGCGCGGCTGATCCGCTGGTTCGAGCGGTTCGGCTGGGCGCACGACGTCCGGTGGCCGAGCGCGTCGCGCATCCGTTCGAAGCGCGCGGTGGCGCCGTCGAGCGCGGCGTGAGACGTGGGGCGCGGGCCCTGGCCCGCGCCCCACGCATGTGGCCCGTACATGTGGCCCACGCATGTGGCCCGCCGTCCGCCGGGCCCGATGCGGCATGATGGCGATCGTGGCGACCGACACGAGTTCGAACAGTGCGAACGGTGCCGGCGGTGGCCGGCCCGCCCCCGTCCGGCGTGCGCGCCGGGTCCGCATGACCGGCGCGGAGCGCCGCCAGCAGCTGCTCGACATCGGCCGCACAGTCTTCGCCGAGAAGGGCTTCGAGGGCACGTCGGTGGAGGAGATCGCGGCGAAGGCCGGGGTCTCCAAGCCCGTCGTGTACGAGCACTTCGGCGGCAAGGAGGGCCTGTACGCGGTCGTCGTGGACCGGGAGATGCGCCAGCTGCTCGACATGGTGACGGGCGCGCTCACGGCGGGACACCCGCGCGAGCTGCTCGAACAGGCGGCGTTCGCGCTGCTCGACTACATCGAGACGTACAAGGACGGCTTCCGCATCCTGGTCCGCGATTCGCCGGTCGCGCAGTCGACGGGCTCGTTCGCGTCGCTGATCAGCGACATCGCCACGCAGGTCGAGGACATCCTGGGCCTGGAGTTCAAGGCGCGGGGCTTCGACCCGAAGCTGGCGGGGCTGTACGCGCACGCGCTGGTGGGGATGGTCGCGCTGACGGGCCAGTGGTGGGTGGACGCGCGCCGCCCGAAGAAGCCGGAGGTCGCGGCGCACCTGGTGAACCTGGCGTGGCACGGCCTGGGCAACCTGGAGGCGAAGCCGCGGATGATAGGGCATCGCAAGGTTTGAGGGCCTCGCGCCCGGGGCGCGTGTCGATCACTCGTTGCGGTGACGCCTCCGAGAGCGGCGGCTACGGTGGGACGCGAGGCCATAGCGTCCCGTCCATGGGAGGAACCTTGACCGCCGAGTCCCCGCTGGACAACGCATCCCGCTGGCCCGTGCCACCGCCGGACGGCTACACCGTGGACGACCTGTTCACGATCCCGGATCTCCCGCCGCACACCGAGCTGATCGACGGGAGCCTCGTCTTCGTGAGTCCGCAGCGCCGCTTCCACGCCCGGATGATTGACCTGCTCATCACTGGTCTGCGCAATGCCGTACCGCCTGACCTGGCGATCGATCGGGAGATGACAGTGGTGTTGGACCACCGCAACGCCCCTGAGCCAGACGTTTCGGTCGTCGTTGCATCCGCCGCCGAAGACCTGAACGAGAGCCGCATCGAGGTGAAAGACGTCGTGCTCGCCGTCGAGGTCGTCTCGCCCGACTCCGAGTCACGGGACCGGGAGACCAAGCCCGTGAAGTACGCCAGGGCCGGCATCCCTCACTTCTGGCTGGTCGAGAAGGCCGGCACCGACCATCACCCGGTCGTCCACGTGTACGTCCTGGACACGCTGACGCAGGCCTACGCGCTGACCGGCATCTACCACGACCAGCTCAAGATCACCGTCCCGTTCGACATCGACATCGACATCTCGTCGGCCGCGCTGCAAAGGCTCTGACCACGTTCAGCCGCCCGTGACCGGCTCCAGGATCTCCAGGCGGTTGCCGACCGGGTCGTGGGTGTAGAAGCGGCGGTGGCCCGGGAGCGCGTCGTCCCAGGTGACGTCGGCGCCGTGGGCCGTCAGGCGGGCGGCGTACGCGTCGATGCCGTCCACCCGCAGCGCCGGGTGGGCCTTGCGCGCCGGGCGGAAGTCCTCCTCGACGCCCAGGTGCAGCTGCGCCGCACCGTCGCGGAACCAGCAGCCGCCACGCGCCGCGAGCGCGGGCGGCTTGGGCACCTCCGTCATGCCGAGCGCGCCCGCGTAGAAGGCGCGCAGCGCGGCCTCGCTGCCGGGCGGGGCGGCGAGTTGTACGTGGTCGAGCGCGGCGGCGCCCATCAGGCCGCGTCCTTGCGCGCGACCGCGAACAGCCGGCGGAAGGGGAAGACCGTGCCGTGCGGAGTCGGCGGGTAGGCCTCCCGCAGCAGCGCCCGGTACTCCTCCGTGAACGCGGCGGCGGCGTCGGCGTCGCCGTCCAGTTCCGTCAGGACGGGGCGCAGGGCCGTGCCCTTCACCCAGTCGAGTACGGGGTCCTCGCCGTGGAGTACCTGGAGGTACGTCGTCTCCCACACGTCGGCCGCGCAGCCGAGGCCGAGCAGCGCCGTGAGGTACTCGGCGGGGTCGCGGACGGGGTGGAAGCGCTCCACGCCGCCGAGGCGGCCACGCCACCGCGGTGACGTGCACAGATCGGCGAGGATCGTGTGGCTCGGCGAGGTGAAGTTGCCCGGCACCTGGAAGGCGAACGTGCCGCCGGGCGCGAGGCCGTCGAGCCAGCGGGGGAACGACGCGAGGTGGCCCGGCACCCACTGGAGCGCGGCGTTGGACACGATCAGGTCGTAGGTCTCGCCCGGCGTCCAGGTGGCCGCGTCGGCCTCGTGGAAGTCCATGGAGCCGCCGCCCGGCGTGGGGCCGCCGTACTCGGTGCGCGCGCGGTCCAGCATGGCCTGTGACGAGTCGACGCCGGTGATGCGGGCGTCGGGCCAGCGGCCCGCGAGGAGCGCCGTCACGTTGCCCGCGCCGCAGCCGATGTCGGCGATGGCGAGGGGGCCTGTGCGGTCCGCCGGGTCCTGGACGCGGGCGAGGAGGTCGAGGAAGGGGCGGGTGCGGTGGCCTTCGTGCCGCAGGTACTGGGCGGGGTCCCAGGCGGGCGCGGGGTGTACGGGCATGGCTGTGCCTCCGGTTCTGCCGCTGGTGGGCCGGGGTGGTGGACCGGCCGGGGCCGTCACCGGCCCAGGGAGCGGCGCCGGCGCGGCACCAGACTGCACCCGCAGGTATCTTGACGTCAAGAGACTTCATGTCGAGGCACCAATTACACTGACCGTCATGGAGGACGAGGTCGACCGACTGGTCGCAGCATGGCGCCGGGAGCGCCCCGACCTCGACGTGGAACCGCTCGAGGTGCTCAGCCGCGTGTCCAGGCTCGCCCGGCACCTGGACCGCGCACGCCGGCTCGCGTTCACCGAGCACGGCCTCGAACCGTGGGAGTTCGACGTGCTGACCTCCCTGAGGCGCGCGGGCGCGCCCTACCAGCTCTCCCCGGGCCAGCTGCTCACGCAGACCCTCGTCACGTCGGGCACGATGACCAACCGCATCGACAGGCTCACGAAGAAGGGCCTCGTCGAGCGGCTGCCCGACCCCAACGACCGGCGCGGCGTGCTCGTCCGGCTCACCCGCGAGGGGCAGGACCGCGCCGACCAGTCGCTGGCCGGGCTGCTCGACCAGGAGCGCGCGCTCCTGGCCGAGCTCTCGCGCGCGCAGCGGGCGGAGCTCGCGGGCCTGCTACGCCAGCTGACCGCCCCGTTCGACAACGTCCCCGGGCCCGGATAGCTCGGCGGGGCCGACGCCGGCCCTGCGCGCCAGCGCCACGGCGGCGAGCGTGGAGTGCACGCCGAGCTTGCCGAGCACGTTCTGCATGTGCGTGCGTACGGTGTGCGGCGAGAGGAACAGCCGCTCGGCGACGGCCTTGCGGCCGAGGCCCGCGACCATGCAGCGCAGCACCTCGCGCTCGCGCGGCGTCAGCGACTCGACCAGGCGCTCGCTCTCCGTGCGGTGCTTGCGCGCCGCCGTCAGCTCCTTGAGGACGCCCGTGAGGAGCGCGGGCGGCAGGTGCGTCTCGTCCCGCAGGACGCCCCTGACGACGGCGAGCAGCCGCTGCAGCGAGCAATCCTTGGCGACCCAGCCGGACGCGCCCGCCTGGAGCGCGAGCGCGGCGCGGCGCGGGTCGTCGCGCTCGGCGAGCACGACGGTGCGGACGGAGGGACGCGACGTCCTGACGCCCGCGACGAGCGAGAGCCCGTCCACGAACACCAGCTCGCCCGCGGGCTCCTGAAGGCCCCGGGCGGCGGCCTTCGCGCCGCCGGCGACGGCCGTGGCGGTCGCGGCGGTGGCCGTCGCGGCCGTGGCCGTGGCCGTCGCGTACGGCCCCGCGTACGAGCGGCCGGCGTGGCCGGACGCGGGTCTGGCCCGGGCGGCCGGGACGGCCGCGCCGAGATCCGCGTCGACCAGCATCACGTCGAAACGGCGGCCCTCGGCCGCCGCCCGTTCGAGACAGCGCAGGGCGGCCGGGCCGCTGCCCGCGGCCGCCACCTCGACGTCGGGCTCGGCCGCGAGCGCGGCGGCGAGCGATTCTGCGAAGATCCGGTGGTCGTCGACCACCAATACCCTGATGCGTACCACTGAAGGACACCCCCATAAGGCGGGGAGCGAAAGCGACGACGGCGCGGCGCCCGGCACGCGGGTCCGCCGGTCCTCGGTGCGGCCGCCGCCGTCCGAGACCGCCGACCCACCCCGGGCGTCACGCCCGACCGACTTCACCCCTGATCAGCACCGGCCCCCACCGGTGCTGGACATCAGGGTACGGCTGAGGGCCGCGAGCGGAAGGGAAAACGCAGAACTGGCCGATCTCCGTGCTTACGGCCTGGGGCGCAATAGAGAGTGGATCAGCGAGCGGCGTCCTGCGGCTTCGCATCCAAGGCGGAGGAGGGAGTCGACGCGGAGCGTCGGCGACTGACGACAACGCCGGAGGCGGACCGCAGGGCGTCGGGAGCCCGCTCTCTATTGCGCCCCAGGTCGTTAGTGTGGGGCGTATGTTCCGAATGGAGACGAAGGCCGACAGGGACCGGCACGTGCTGCTCCGGGAGCGCCTGCGCGAGACGAACACCCAGCGCTCCCCGACCCTCAGGGCGCTGCGTGGCACACCGCAGGAGGACGAAGTGCCCCTGCACATCTGGCTGTCGGAGGAAGCCACGGGGGTGTTCGCGGGCGGCCTAGCGGGCCGGACCTGGGCGCGCTGGCTCCACGTGGACCTGCTGTGGGTGGAGGGCCGCCACCGCGGCGCCCGCCTCGGCGCGCGACTACTCGCGGAGGCGGAACGCGTCGCACGCGAGGAGCGCGGCTGCGCGCGCAGCCGGGTGGAGACGTGGGACTTCCAGGCCCCGGGGTTCTACGTCAAGCAGGGCTACGAGGTGGTGGCGAGGATCGAGGACTACCCGCCGGGCATCACGGAGTACACGCTGGTGAAGCGGCTGGCATGAGCAGACAGCAGCGCCACGCCCGCGCGTCGCGTCGGGCGCGACCCGGGGCTGCTCACCGGCCCGGGGTCGGCACGCCGGCCCGGCGGCGGAGGTCGTCACCGTAACCCTGGGCAGCGCCGACGGCGTTGGGGCCGTGGCGGCGCCACCGAGGAGCCCACGCGCGGCGTCAGCGCAGGCGGTGGACCCCCTGTGACGGGGTCGCCTCGAAGATTCTCGGGGCCGTGAACGACGCCTCGGCGAAGGCCGCTTCGACGGCCTTCGTCACCTGCGTGGCGTCCGCCTCCTCGATCAGGACGACCGCGGAACCGCCGAAGCCGCCGCCCGTCATCCGTGCGCCGAGCGCACCCGCGGCAACCGCCGAGCTCACCGCGAGGTCCAACTCCGGGCAGGAGACCCGCAGGTCGTCGCGGAGCGAGACGTGCCCGTCGAGGAGGATGCGGCCCGTAGCGCGGATGTCGCCGGCGTCGAGGAGCGCGATGGCGCGTTCGACGCGCGCGTCGTCGCTCACCACGTGGCGCACGTAGCGGACGACGTTCTCGGGCTGCCCCGCCGCCTCCAGGCGGGCGAGGGCGTCAGGGAGTTGCTCGTACGGCTGGTCGCGCAGCGCCCGCAGGCCGAGCGCACGCGCGCCGGCCTCGCAGCCCGCGCGGCGCTCGGCGTAGGCGCCGTCGCCGAGGGCGTGCTTGACCTGGGTGTCCACGACGAGCAGGCGCAGGCCCCGCGACACGAGGTCGAAGGGGACCTGGCGCTGCGTGAGGTCCCTGGCGTCCAGGTACAGGGCGTGGCCCTCCTGGCAGCACGCGGACGCCATCTGGTCCATGATCCCGCAGGGGACGCCGACGAAGTCGTTCTCCGCGCGCTGGGCGATCACGGCGAGTTCGGCCTCGGGCAGGCCGAGGCCGAAGAGGTCGCTGAGCGCCTTCGCCGTGGCCACTTCGAGCGCCGCGGACGACGAGAGGCCCGCGCCGGTCGGCACCGTCGACGTGACGTGGATGTCGGCGCCGGTGACGGCGTGCCCCGCCTCCCGCAGCGCCCACACGACGCCCGCGGGGTAGGCGGCCCAGCCGCCGGACCCGGAGCTCGGGGTGAGGCCGGCGATGTCCAGCCGGACCACGCCGTCGGGCGCGTCGGCCGAGTGCACGCGCAGGACGCCGTCGGTGCGGCGCGAGACGGCGGCGACCGTCGTGTGCGGCAGCGCGAGCGGCATCACGAAGCCGTCGTTGAAGTCGGTGTACTCGCCTATCAGGTTCACGCGGCCGGGCGCCGCCCAGACGCCCTCGGGCTCCGCCCCGTACAGCCGCCCGAACTCCTCGGCGGCCGTCTGCACGGCCGCCGTCGCGGGCGTCGCCGCCGCTGCCGTCGCGGCCGTTTCGCCGTTCGTCACGCGTTCCTCCGTGTGAAGTTCCATGCGTCCTCGACGATGCCCGCGAGGTCGGCGCGTGCAGGTGTCCAGCCGAGGCGTTCGTGGGCGGTGCGCGCGGACGCGACGAGTACCGCGGGGTCCCCGGCCCGCCGCTCTGCGGCCACCTCGGGGATCGGGTGGCCCGTCACCTTGCGGACCGTGTCGATGACCTCGCGCACGGAGAACCCGTTGCCGTTGCCGAGGTTGCACACCAGGTGCTCGCCCGACACGGCCGCGGCCAGCGCGGCGAGGTGCGCCTCGGCCAGGTCGGCGACGTGGATGTAGTCGCGCACGCACGTGCCGTCGGGCGTCGGGTAGTCGTCCCCGTACACCGAGATGGTCTCGCGGGTGCCGAGGGCGACCTGGAGCACGAGCGGGATGAGGTGCGACTCGGGGTCGTGCCGCTCCCCCGCCGCCCCGTACGCGCCGGCGACGTTGAAGTAGCGCAGGGACACGGCGGCGAGGCCGTGGGCGGCGCACTCGCTCGCGATCATGTGGTCGACAGCGAGCTTCGTGGCCCCGTACGGGTTGGTGGGCGCGGTCGGGTCGGTCTCGGTGATGGGGGTGGAGACAGGCTCGCCGTAGGTGGCGGCGGTGGACGAGAAGACGAGCCGCCGCACGCCGGCGCCGCGCATGGCCGCGAGGAGCGCCATGGAGCCGCCGACGTTGTTCTCCCAGTACTTCTCGGGCTTGACGACGGACTCGCCGACCTGCGAGGACGCGGCGAAGTGCAGCACCGCGTCGTACGAGCCGTCCAGCCATTCGGCGGCGTCCTGGACGCGGCCCTCGACGAACTCGGCGCCCTCGGGGACGCCTTCGCGAAAGCCGGTGGAGAGGTCGTCGAGCACGGTCACCCGGTGGCCGGCCTCCAGCAGGTGCGTCGCGACGACGCTCCCCACATAGCCGGCGCCGCCCGTGACCAGGTACTTCTCGGCGCTCACTCGCTCGCCACCTCTCGCAGTCGCCGCGCCGCCGCCTCCGGCGGCACGTCGTTGATGAACACGCCCATGCCGGATTCGGAACCGGCGAGGTACTTCAGCTTGTCGGACGTGCGGCGGATCGTGAAAAGTTCCAGGTGGAGGGCGTACTCGTCGCGCCCCGGCGCGCGGAACGGCGCCTGGTGCCAGGCGGAGATGTACGGCGTGCGCGGGTGGTCGGGGCCGAAGAGCCGGTCGAAGCGGCGCAGCAGTTCCAGGTAGACGGCGGGGAACTCGGCCCTGGCGCCGTCGTCGAGGGAGCGCAGGTCCGCGGTGCGGTGGGCCGGGTAGAGGTGGACCTCGTAGGGCCAGTGCGCCGCGTACGGGACGAAGGCGGTCCAGTGCTCGGTCGCCAGGACGATCCGCTCGCCGTCGGCCTGCTCGCGGGCGACCACGTCCTCGAACAGGTTGCGGCCCGTGGCGGCGCGGTGGTCGGCGGCGGAGCGCAGCATCAGCGAGGTGCGGGGTGTGACGAAGGGGTACGCGTAGATCTGGCCGTGCGGGTGGGCGAGGGTGACGCCGATCTCGGCGCCCCGGTTCTCGAACGGGAAGACCTGTGCGACCTGCGGGAGTTCGGCGAGTTCGGCGGTCCGGTCGGTCCACACGTCGAGGACGAGCGCGGCCTGGTCCTCGCTGAGATCGGCGAAGGACGCGTCGTGGTCGGAGGTGAAGCAGACGACCTCGCAGCGCCCCGAGTCGCCCGACAGGGAGGGGAAACGGTTCTCGAAGACGACGACGTCGTAGTCGGAGTCGGGGATCTCGGTGTGCCGGCCGTCGCGCGAGGGGTCGAGGGGGCACTCGTCGGCGGGCGGGTGGTAGGTGCGGTCCTGGCGGTGCGAGGCGATGGCGACGGCGTCGCCGAGCAGCACGTCCTGCCGGACCTGCGACGACGTGGCGACCTGCCCGAGCGGGCGCTCGTCGGCGGCGTCGCGCACGGCGTCGTCGCGGCGGTCGTAGTAGATGAGCTCACGGCCGTCGGCGAGCGTGGTCACCGTCTTCTTCATGGTCTCTCCTGCTCGGTGTGCGACGGACCTCGCACGCAACACATACCAACATAATCGCACACATGGAAACCCTGATGGACCAGCGGCGTCAAGGGAGAACACACAATTCGCGCGACATTCGCGCGACTAATCCGATCACGAACCAACAAACAACGTCACCTTGTTGCTGGCGCAGGAGCGTCCGGGCGGTACCGGGGAAGCAGTGGACACCACGCTGCGGCGGCCGCGCGGGCCGGGCAGGCCGGAAAGGCCGGGCACCCCGCGGCGGCCGGCGGCCGTGTCCCTCGGCCCGGCGTCGCGGCGGGTTACGCGCGGCGCTCGTCGAGCGGGAGCGGGTCCGCGCGGTCCAGCAGGCCCGTGCGTGCGGCGAGCGCCGCCGCCTCGAGGCGGGAGCCGACGTTCAGCTTCATCAGCACGCGCTGCACGTGCGTGCGCGCCGTGGAGGGCGCGATGCCCATGCCCGCCGCTATCGCCCGGGTGTCCTCGCCCTCCGCGACCCTGACCAACACCTCGACCTCGCGGGGCGTCAGCATCGCGAGCAGCCGCCTGCCCTCGTCGTCGGGCGGCGCCACCGGGTTGAGCAGCTCCGCGAACGCGGCACGCAGCAGCTCGGGCGCCACCGCGCTCTCCCCCGCGCGCGCCTTCACCATCGCCCGCTCGACGCCCTCGATGCGCTCGTCGTGGCGCACGTACCCCGACGCCCCAGCGGCGAACGCGGCCGCGATGCCGCGCGGGCTGGGCACGGGCCCGAGCACGACCACCGCCACCTGCGGGCGGTCACGCTTGATGCGGACGATCGGCTCGAACGCGCCCGGCTCGGCGGGCGCGGCCGTGCCCATCAGGCACACCTCGGGCGCCCTGCTCACGACGAGCTCCGCGGCGCCCGCCGTGGGCGCCGCGGACGCGAGCACCCGGTGCCCGCGCAGCTTCAGCGCCGAGGCCAGCGCCTCCGCCAGCAACCGGTGATCATCGATCACCATCAGCCGCACGCCCATCGACATCCCCCATCCCAGCCACAGCGGCCTGGGTCCCCCGGTTCCCTGACCCGGCAAGCTACACGGTAGCCCGGCGAAGCGCGCCCCCTACCGGGGGAAAGCCCCCCGGATTGTCGACCCGCCGCCGACCGGCGGGCCGCCGCGGCCCCCGACCGGCGGGCCGCCGCGGGCCGCTCAGCGCGTCGAGAATGCCATCACCAGCGGGCGGCCGGAGTCCTGCGCGTCCAGCGGCTTGTCCACGAACACCGCGGACAGGAACAGCCGCCCGTCCGCGTACCGCACCTCCGTGCCGTTGCTCGCGAAGCTGTTCTCGTCCTCGATGGTGGCCCGGTCGGACGGGTTGCGCAGCAGCGTCGTCTGCTTGAACGACGAGCCGTCGACGGAGACGATCCGGCCGCCCTTGTCGTACGGGCCGGTCTTGTAGGCGATCAGGTTCGGCCCGTCCATGCGCAGCAGCCGCGCCGTCCACCCGTTGCCCGCGTCGGCGCGCTGCGCGGTGCTCTTGCCGGTGGCGAGGTCGAAGGAGACGATCTCGTTCGTCCGGTCCATCGCCTTGCCGTCGCCCGCATCGTGCTCGGCGGTCGGCAGGTAGAGCTTGCCGTTGCCGGCGAGGACGTTCGTGCAGTTCTCCATGGCTTCCTCGCACCGGGCCGCGTACGTGTCGCCCGAGGCGGAGATCTTCGCCTTCAGCTTCCCGGTCCTCGCGTCGAGCGAGAAGAAGTCGGAGATGCCGCCCGACCCGGTGTCGCCGACGTCGGCGGCGACGACCAGCGGGTCGGTCGAGACGGCGTGCACGTCCTGGACGCCCGGCGGCATCTTGTACGAGGACAGTGTGGCGCCGGTCTTCGGGTTGATGTTCTCGACGGTGATCTGCGCGTCGTCGCCGAACCCGCACTGGCGCGAGGCCACGAGCAGCGCGCCGCCCGCGTACCCGGCGTCGTGGCAGTCGGTGGTGGACGCCTTCGGCTTCCAGCGGACCTCGCCCGTCGCCAGGTCGAACCCGGCGCCGCCCGAGGTGCCGGCCGCGGCGACGGTGTTCCCGGTCTGGGTGACGCCGTCGAACCGGATATTCGTGTCGCCGCCGGGGACCTTGACCGTCTTGCTCCACAGCAGCCGCCCCGCCGACAGGTCGACCACGCCGACCCGGGTGCACGCCTCGGGAGCGCTGTTCTTGGTCCGCTTGGCGCCGTCGAAGACCACGGCGGCCTTGCCGTCGTCGCTGACGTGCGGGCTCGCCGCGCACACGTCACCGGGCAGCGGGACGGACCACTGCTGGGTGCCGCTGTCCGGGTCGTAGCCGACGATGCCGGCCAGACCCGACTTCGCGTACACCTTGTCCGTGAGCCAGGACCCGTACACGCTGTGCAGGTCGGTCGCCTTCGGCATGGCCACCTTGAACGCCACCTTCGCGTGGACGTCCGCCGGTGCCTTCTCCTTCGCCGCGGCCGACCCGCCGGCCGCGTGCGCCGATCCGCCGGCGGGGCTCTTCGCGGGGTGGCCCGCGCCCCTGTCGTCGCTGCCGCCTCCGCTCCTGGAGAACCAGACACCGGCGGCGAGGATCAGCACCACGGCGACGGTCGCGGCGACGATCATCCGCAGCTCCGTCCTGGTGAGCCCGCGACCGCCGCCCGTGCCGCCGCCGCCCGCCGGGGGCTGCTGCGGCTGCTGGTAGGTGCCGGCGGGCGCCGGGTAGCCGTAGCCGGCGGGCGGGCCGTACGCCTGGGGCTGCCCGCCGGGGTGGCCGTAGCCGGGCGCGCTCTGGGGATATCCGTACAGCGGATTCTGCGGCGGGGCCTGCGGGTTCGGCGGAGTCCCCGGGGTCTGCGGGGCGCCGAACCCGCCTGCGGGCGGCTGGTTCGGGGGCGTGGGCGGCTGAGGTGGCTGCGTCATGACGTTCGTCCTCGGTCGGTCGGGGAGCTGCGGCTCGATGGATGCGGGTGACGTGACGCCTCGTCAGTCGCCGAACGCCATCATCGTCAGGTACGTCGAGCCCGGCACCTGGTGGCCGGCCGTCGTGACCGAGTACCCGGTGACGAAGAACCTGCCGTTCACGTAGTCGTACGAGGGCGAGAAGAACCCGGTGTTCTCGTCGTACGCGGCGGAGTCCGGGTGCTTCTGCACCGGCTTGAACGCGCCGCCGCCCGGGGCGAGCGAGGCGACCATGCCGGGCTTCTCGTACGTCGCCTCCTCGTACACGAGGGCGCCGCCGCCGTCACGCCGCTGGAACGGGGAGACCACGCGTCCGGACGGCGCGGGCGCCTTCCACTTCTGCTTCCCGGTGGCGAGGTCGAAGGCGACGACCGCGTTGGCCGGGGAGCCGCTGTCGGCGGGTGCCGTCGCCATGTAGAGCGTGTTCGCGTCGACGGCCACGCCGCCGCAGTTCTGCAGGTAACCGTCGTCGATGCCGAGGCCGTCCCCGCAGTGCGGGGCGAACTTGTCCGAGCCGCCGTGCATCGTGGCGCGCTCGGTGCCGTCCGCGTTGAACGAGGCGATGGACCACGTCTTCTTGTCGTCGTCCTTGAAGGACACGACGAGCGGATCGGTCGAGTAGACCTTGTCGACGGCATAGCCCGTCTTGGGACGGAACGTCCACTGCGCCTTGCCCGTGACCGGGTCGAGCCGCTGGATCCGCTGCTTCGCCGGGGAATCGACCCCGGCCACCGGGCAGTTCTCCGCGGCGATCATGACCGGGCCGCCGGTGACGGCGTACGGCGGGCAGTCCCCGGCGATCTTGTCGAAGAGCGGCTTGCCGTCGCTGACGCGGTACGCGTTCGTCCCGCTGCTGCGTGACACGGCCACCGTGCCGCCGCTGATCGACATGTTGAAGTTCAGGCCGATGTCGAACAGGCCGTTCTTGCCGACCGCCTTGCCCCAGCCGCCCTTGCCCGTCTTGAGGTCGATCTCCCTGAGCTGGTCGCACTGGGCCGTCTCGGCGGCGCTGTCCTGGTAGGCGATGACGATCTTGCCGTCGGCGGTGGGCGCCGAGGGCGCGCCGCAGACGGCCTGCGGCATCGTGAGCGACCAGACCTGCTTGCCGGTGGCCGCCGAGTAGCCGGTGACCTTCTTGTAGAGGGCGGTGACGACGGTGTCGCCGACGAACCACGGCCCGTAGACGGTGTTGTGGGCCTCGGGCACGTCCTTGCCCGGCTTCTGCGTCCACAGGACCTTGGCCTCGCCGGGCTTGCGCCCCCGGTTCGGGTCGTCGCTCGGCTTGGAGCGGCCGTCACCGTCGCCGTCGCCCTTGCCGTCGCCCTCGAAGACGCCGCCGGACGGGCTCGCCGTGACGCTGCCCGCGGGAGTGGCGTGCGCGACGGGCTTCGCGTCCCCGCCGGTGCCGAACGCGAGCCAGCCGGCGCCGCCGAGGACGAGTACGGCCGCGGCGGCCGCGGCGATGACGAGCAGCGGCCTCCCCTTGAACGGGTTGCGCCCGCCGCCCGCTCCGTTGGCGCCCGGTCCGTTCGGGCCACCGGGGGCGCCCCACGGCTGGGACGGTGCGCCGGGGTAGGGGTACTGCTGCTGCCCGTACGGGCCCTGCTGCTGCGCATACGGGTTGGGCTGCGCGTACGGGTTGGGCTGCGGCTGCCCGTAGGGGCCGGGCTGCGGCCCGTAGGGGCCGGGGGCCGCGTTGTAGGGGCCCGGCTGCCGCGGGTCCTGCGGCGGGTACCCGTACGCGGCGGACACGGGTGGCGCGGCGGGCGCGGACGGAGTCGCGGGCGCGGGTGGAACGGAGGGCGGCGCGGGCGGCGCAGGAGGCGGCGCGGGTGCGGCGCCCTTCGGTTCGTTTCCCGGATCTTCCTGCGGTGGTCGCTGACCAGGCGGCTGAGTCATCAGCGCACTTTCCCCCTATGTACCGTCGCCGGCTGCGGCGAGCGGGCCTTCTTTCTACCACCACCGCCGAAGGGGGGCTCGGGGCGTGTGCCTGCCTGTTCCCAAGGGAGAACCGCCCTGTGATGGCGCTGTTACGCCCTCACAGGGCATCAGGACGCAGGGGGTGCGCGGGCGCCGCACGCGGCGGCGCGGCGCCCCTACTGCGCGCTCTCCGCGACCTCCAGCCAGCGCGTCTCCAACTCCTCGCGCTCGCTGACGAGTTCGCGCAGCTCGGCGTCGAGCGTCGCGACCTTCTCGAAGTCCGTCGCGTTGTCCGCGATCTGCTGGTGCAGGACGGACTCGCGGTCGGAGATCTTGTCGAGGCGCCGCTCCACGCGCTGGAGTTCCTTCTTCGCGGCGCGGCTGTCCTTCGCGGAGACGGCCCCGGCCGCGGGCGCCGCGCTCGCCGCGGCGGCGGCCGGTGCGCGCTCCGCGAGGCGGGCCTCCTCGATGCGGTGGCGGCGCTCCAGGAACTCGTCGATGCCGCGGGGCAGCATGCGCAGGGTCCTGTCGCCGAGCAGGGCCATCACGTTGTCGGTGGTGCGCTCGATGAAGAACCGGTCGTGGGAGATGACGACGAGCGTGCCGGGCCAGCCGTCGAGCAGGTCCTCCAGCTGGGTCAGGGTCTCGATGTCGAGGTCGTTGGTCGGCTCGTCGAGAAAGAGGACGTTGGGCTCGTCCATCAGCAGCCGCAGCAGCTGGAGCCTGCGCCGCTCGCCGCCCGACAGGTCGCCGACGGGCGTCCACTGCTTCTCCTTGGAGAAGCCGAACTGCTCGCACAGCTGGCCCGCGGTCATCTCGCGTCCCTTGCCGAGGTCGACGCGGTCGCGCACCTGCTGGACGGCCTCCAGCACCCGCAGCGCCGGCGGGAGTTCGGCGACGTCCTGCGACAGGTACGCGAGGCGCACCGTGCGGCCGGTCTTGATCCTGCCCGCGGCGGGCTGGACGTCGCCGTCGCTGCGCGCGGCCTCGGCGAGCGCGCGCAGCAGGGACGTCTTGCCCGCGCCGTTCACGCCGACGAGTCCGACCCGGTCGCCGGGGCCGAGCTGCCAGGTCAGGTGCGTGAGCAGGACCTTGGGTCCTGCCTCGATCGTCACGTCCTCCAGGTCGAAGACGGTCTTGCCGAGGCGGGCGTTCGCGAACCGCATCAGCTCGGAGGTGTCGCGCGGGGGCGGAACGTCCGAGATCAGCTCGTTGGCCGCCTCGATGCGGAAGCGCGGCTTCGACGTGCGGGCGGGGGCGCCGCGGCGCAGCCATGCGAGCTCCTTGCGCACGAGGTTGCGCCGCTTGACCTCCTCGGTCGCGGCGATGCGCTCGCGCTCGGCGCGGGCGAAGACGTAGTCGGAGTAGCCGCCCTCGTACTCGTGGACGACGCCGCTCTGCACGTCCCACATGCGGGTGCAGACCTGGTCGAGGAACCAGCGGTCGTGGGTGACGACGACGAGCGCGGAGCGCCGGGCGGCGAGGTGGCTCGCGAGCCAGGCGATGCCCTCGACGTCGAGGTGGTTGGTGGGCTCGTCGAGGACGATCAGGTCCTGCTCGGCGATGAGGAGCTTGGCGAGCGCGATGCGGCGGCGCTCGCCGCCGGACAGCGGCGCGATGACGGTGTCGAGGCCCTGCGGGAAGCCGGGCAGGTCGAGGCCGCCGAACAGGCCGGTGAGCACGTCGCGGATCTTGGCGTTGCCCGCCCACTCGTGGTCGGCGAGGTCGCCGATGACCTCGTGCCTGACGGTGGCCGCGGGGTCGAGCGAGTCGTGCTGGGTGAGCACGCCGAGCCGCAGCCCACCGCTCTGCGTGACGCGCCCGGTGTCCGGCTCCTCCAGCTTGGTCAGCAGCCGGACGAGGGTGGTCTTGCCGTCCCCGTTGCGGCCCACGACGCCGATCCGGTCGCCTTCGGAGACGCCGAGGGAGACGCCGTCGAGCAGGGCACGGGTCCCGTACACCTTGGTGACCGACTCGACATTGACCAGATTGACGGCCATTTCACTCCAGACAGGGGGACGGATCGCCGTCCCAGCGTAGTCGCCCGGTGAAACCCGGCGGCCCCGCCGGGTTTCACCGGGCCGCGGGCGCGCGCGGGCGCGCGACCAGGGCATCGCGGGGGCGGCGGGTCCGTT
>NZ_JAGIQL010000063.1 GCF_017813245.1 Streptomyces montanisoli | reverse complement strand
CCGGCGCCTCCGGCGGCGCCCGCGTCAGGCGGGTCCCCACGGGGCGCGGCGCGCGGCGCGCAGGACCTTGCGCCTGCGGCGGCCCGTCAGGCGGTCCACGTACACGGTGCCCGCCACATGGTCCGTCTCGTGCTGGAGGCAGCGGGCGAAGAAGCCGTCACCCTCGATTGGCACGGGCTCGCCCTCCCAGGTGAACCCCTCCACGACGGCGTGGTCGAACCGTTCGGTGCCGGCCTCGATGCCGGGCAGCGAGAGGCATCCCTCCGGGCCGCGCACGACGACCCCGTCCGCCAGGACTAGCCGGGGGTTGACGATGTGCCCGACGTGGCGGACGTCCTCGTCGTCCGGGCAGTCGTAGACGAACACCTGCCGCCCCACGCCGACCTGGTTGGCCGCGAGGCCGACGCCGCGGGCCGCGTACATCGTGGCGAACAGGTCCTCGACGAGGTCCGCCACGGCGGGGCCGAAGCGGTCGACCGGCGCGCACGGTGCGTGCAGGACGGCGTCGCCGAGCGTCCGCATGGCTCGTACGCGCCCTGCGCTGCCGGGGATGGGGCGCTTACGCATGCGCATCAGGGTACGGTCCGGCTCAGGGCCGCCTCCGGCGGCGTTGGCGGTGGCGGCCTCGTGGCGCGGTTCTGGGCCGTGGCCGGATCTCGATAGGCTGACCCAGGACCGACGCGAGGAGGAACAGGGACGATGGCAGGCAACACGGAGCCGCTGTCTTCGCGGGCCAGGCTGGCCGTGACGGCGGGCAAGGCCGCGGCGGCGGTGTCGCGCGCGGCCGGGCGCGGCAGCGGATCGGTGATCGGCGGGAAGGTCGCGCTCAGACTCGACCCCGACCTGCTGCGCCGGCTCGCGCAGCACCTCGACGTCATCCTCGTGTCGGCGACCAACGGCAAGACGACCACGACGCGGCTGATCGCCGAGGCCCTGCGCGCCGCCGGGCCCGTGGTGTCCAACGCGCTCGGCGCGAACATGCCCGCGGGCATCACCTCCGCGCTCGCCGGCGGCTCCGACGCCAGGTTCGGCGTGATCGAGGTCGACGAGAAGTACCTCGCCGGCGTGGCGCGCGACACCACGCCGAAGGCGATCGCCCTGCTCAACCTCTCGCGCGACCAGCTCGACCGCGCGGCCGAGACCCGGATGCTCGCCGAGAAGTGGCGCGAGGGCCTGGCCGGCACGAAGGCCGTCGTGATCGCCAACGCGGACGACCCCCTGATCGTGTGGGCGGCCTCCTCCTCGCCCAACGTGGTGTGGGTCGCCGCCGGCCAGGAGTGGAAGGACGACGCCTGGTCCTGCCCGTCCTGCGGCGGCGTGATGCAGCGCCCCGGCGACGACTGGTTCTGCGCGCAGTGCGGGTTCCGCCGCCCCTCCCCCGGCTGGGCGCTGCGCGACGACCACGTGCTCGATCCGCACGGCTCGGCCTGGCCGATCCACCTGCAGCTGCCCGGCCGCGCGAACAAGGCCAACGCCACCACGTCCGCCGCCGTCGCCGCGACGTTCGGCGTGCCGCCCGGCGTGGCGCTGCAGCGCATGTACCAGGTGCAGGCGGTGGCGGGCCGCTACGACGTGGTGTCCTTCCAGGGCCGCGACCTCAGGCTGCTGCTGGCGAAGAACCCGGCAGGCTGGCTGGAGACGTTCTCGTTGATCGACCCGCCGCCCACGCCGGTCATCCTCTCGGTCAACGCGCGCGGCGCCGACGGCACCGACACGTCCTGGCTGTGGGACGTCGACTACACGCGGCTCGCCGGGCACCCGATCTGCGTGCTCGGCGACCGCAGGCTCGACCTCGCGGTGCGCCTGGAGGTCGCGGGCCTGACCTTCCGCGTCTGCGAGACGCTGGACGAGGCGGTGCAGTACGCGCCGCCGGGACGCATCGAGGTGATCGCCAACTACACGGCGTTCCAGGACCTGCGCCGCCGCGTCGGCAACTGATCAGCGCGACCGGCGAGCCCAACACCGAGCGGACCACCCGAGAGGAACGAGTGAGCATGACCGACAGCAGCCTCAGGCTGGTGTGGATCTACCCGGACCTGCTGAGCACGTACGGGGACCAGGGCAACGCGCTGGTCGTGGAGCGGCGCGCGCACCAGCGCCGGCTGAACGTCTCACGGGTCGACGTGCGCAGCGACCAGCCGGTGCCGACGTCCGGTGACATCTACCTGATCGGCGGCGGCGAGGACCGGCCGCAGCGGCTCGCCGCCGAGCGGCTGCGCAGGGACGGCGGCCTCAACCGCGCCGTCGCGAACGGCGCGATCGTCTTCTCGGTGTGCGCGGGCTACCAGATCCTCGGCCACGAGTTCGTCAACGACCTCGGGCAGCGCGAGGCGGGGCTCGGCCTGCTGGACGTGGTCTCCACGCGCGGCGAGGGCGAGCGCTGCGTCGGCGACGTCCTGGCGGACATCGACCCGAACCTCAACCTGCCGCCGCTGACCGGGTTCGAGAACCACCAGGGCATCACCCACCTGGGCCAGTCGGCGCGGCCGTTCGCGCGCACCAGGCTCGGCAGGGGCAACGGCACGGGCGACGGCACCGAAGGCGCGTTCAACGACACGGTGTTCGGCACGTACATGCACGGCCCCGTCATGGCGCGCAACCCGCACATCGCGGACCTGCTGCTGAAGCTGGCCCTCGACGTGAACGCGCTGCCGCCGGTGGACGACCGGTGGTACGACGCGCTGCGGGACGAGCGGATCAACGCCGCGACGCAGCCCGCCTGAGCGCGCCAGGCGCACACCTGAGCGCTTCGTTCGGTCTCGCACGCACCCCTCCTGAGCAGCGCCTTCGTCATGTGAGCGGGCTGCGGGGCCGTTGCGGCGCCCACCTGTCCAGCAGGCGGACGCCGGGTTCGGCGGGGCCGCCGTGCGCCGGTAGGGTGGCGGCGATCAGACCGGACGACGGGGTCCGGCATCGCCCCACACACGTTGCAAAGGTTGTCCGGGCCATGCGAATTGGTGTCCTCACCTCCGGCGGTGACTGCCCCGGCCTCAACGCGGTGATCAGGTCCGTCGTCCACCGCGCCGTCGTCGACCACGGCGACGAGGTGATCGGGTTCCACGACGGCTGGAAAGGCCTCCTGGAGTGCGACTACCGCAAGCTCGACCTTGACGCCGTCGGCGGCATCCTGGCCCGTGGCGGCACCATCCTCGGCTCGTCCCGCGTCCAGCCCGCGCATCTGCGCGGCGGCGTCGAACGCGCCAGGGGGCACGTCGCCGACCTCGGCCTCGACGTGATCATCCCGATCGGCGGCGAGGGCACGCTGAAGGCGGCGAACCTGCTGTCCGAGGCGGGGCTGCCGATCGTCGGCGTGCCGAAGACGATCGACAACGACATCGCCTCAACCGACGTGACGTTCGGCTTCGACACGGCCGTCGGCGTCGCGACGGAGGCGCTCGACCGCCTCAAGACCACCGCCGAGTCGCACCAGCGCGTGCTGATCGTCGAGGTGATGGGGCGGCACACCGGCTGGATCGCGCTGCACTCCGGGATGGCGGCCGGCGCGCACGCCATCGTCGTGCCCGAGCGGCCCTTCGACATCGGCGAGCTCACCGCGCTCGTCGGCAAGCGGTTCTCGGCGGGCAAGCGGTTCGCGATCGTAGTGGTCGCCGAGGGCGCCAAGCCGCGCGAGGGCTCCATGAAGTTCGACGAGGGTGGCACGGACATCTACGGCCACGAGCGGTTCGCCGGGGTCGCGGGGCAGCTCGCCGTCGAGCTGGAGCAGCGCCTCGACAAGGAGGCGCGTCCGGTGATCCTCGGGCACGTCCAGCGCGGCGGCACGCCGACCGCGTACGACAGGGTGCTGGCGACCCGGTTCGGCTGGCACGCGGTCGAGGCCGCGCACCGCGGCGAGTTCGGCATGCTGACGGCGCTGCACGGCACGGACATCGACATGGTGCCGCTGGCCGAGGCCGTCGAGACGCTGAAGACGGTCCCGGCAGAGCGCTACGCGGAGGCCGAGTGCGTGCTGTAGCGGCACGCCCCTGACGGCGCCTCCGGCCGCGCCTCCGGCGCCGGCCCGGCCCCGCCGCTCCCGGTACCGCCCCCGCCCGCGGCAGCGGCCGGGGGCGGTTCTAGTCTGGTGGCGGACATCAGGTACGAAACACGCCCCCCATGGAGCACGCGGATGGATCACGGCATGCACGGCATGATGACGGATCTGCCGCCGTTCACGCTGGGCCGTGCGTTCGCGTACGCCTCCGACCCGTTCTTCCTCGTGGGCTGCTGCCTGGCCCTCGTACTGTACGGATGGGGCGTGGCGCGGCTGGTGCGACGCGGGGACGCGTGGCCGGTCGGACGGCAGGTCGCGTTCTTCCTCGGCGTCCTGACGGTCGGCCTGACGATGTGCACGGGCCTGAACACCTACGGCATGGTCATGTTCAGCGTGCACATGATCCAGCACATGATCATCAGCATGGTCTCGCCGATCCTGCTGCTGCTCGGCGCTCCCGTGACGCTGGCGCTGCGCGCCCTGCCCGTAGCGGCCAGGCGCGGCAGCAAGGGGCCGCGCGAGCTGCTGCTGATGCTGCTGCACAGCAGGTTCGTGCGGGTGGTCTCGCACCCGGGGTTCACGATCCCGATCTTCATCGCGAGCCTCTACGGCCTGTACTTCACGCCCATCTTCGACTTCCTGATGAGCTCCGAGGTGGGGCACATCGCGATGATGGTGCACTTCCTCGCGGTGGGCCTGCTGTTCTTCTGGCCGATCATGGGCATCGACCCGGGGCCGCACAGGTCGGGCTACCTGATGCGGATCCTCGAACTGTTCGCCGGGATGCCGTTCCACGCCTTCTTCGGCATCGCGCTGATGATGGCGAGCGAGCCGATGGTCAACGTGTACAAGCACCCCGCGGCGTCGCTCGGCATCGACGCGCTGTCCGACCAGACGGCGGCGGGCGGCATCGCCTGGGCCTTCAGCGAGGTGCCGTCGGTGCTGGTGCTGATCTCGCTCGTCTTCCAGTGGTACAAGTCCGACCAGCGGCAGGCGCGCCGCACGGACCGGGCCGCCGACCGGGACGGCGACAAGGAGCTCGCCGCGTACAACGACTACCTGGCGGCGCTCCAGGCGCGCGGGCGGTAGCCGCCCGATCGTCCTCGGACGGTGGCCGTTCGTGGACGGTGGCCGTCCTCGGACGGTGGCGCCGCGGGCCCCCGCCGGGCGAGTATGGAGGCACGGTCGGGCCGGGAGGAGGACGTCGATGTCCGGATCCACGAAGAGCATGGGTGTGATCACCGTGATCGCCCTTGTGGTGGTCACCGCGTACACGGTGGCGCTCGGCAGCAGCGGGTGGCTGTGGTTCGGCTGGGTGGTGCTGGGGATGGTCACGATGGGCATGATCGCCACCCGTAGCCGCTGAGCCACGCAGGCCGGCACGGCGACGGAAGCCGCGTACGCGAGCGGTGGGTCAGTCCTCGGAGTCGCCCATGCGCGCGGGCGCGGCGGAGCCGTTGCGCGACTGCTCACGGGTCTGGAGCGCGGAGCCGGGCGCGGTGTCGCCGCCGCGGTCGTTGCCGCCCTGGCCGCCGCCCGTCTGCGCCCTGAGCGTGTTGAGGATGGCCATGCCCTGGCTGACCAGGCCCGCCACCATCTCGTTCAGCCCGTCCGTGCCGTTGAGCACGGTCAGGTTCGCGCCCTGCATGCCCTTGGCGGCCGCCTCGGCGAGCTCCGGCAGGACCTCGACCACGCGGTTGGCCGCGATGACCTCCTGGTTGCCGTTCTTCAGGGACTCGGCGCGTGCCGCGTTCGCGTCGGCCTGCGCCTGGGCGAGCGTGCGCTCCGCGTACGCGTTGCCGTCCGCCTCGGCCTTCGCACGGTCGCGGTTGGCCTCGGCCAGCGTCCGCTGCCGGTAGGCCTCGGCGTCCGCGGGGCGCCTGACCTCGGCCTCCAGGCGCTGCGCGGCGAGCCTGGCCTGCCGCTCGGCCAGCTCCGTCTGCGCGTCGATGACCTGGTGCGACGCGGTGGCCTGGGCGAGTGGTCCCGCCTGGCTCGCGCGCGCCGCCGCCTGCTCCGTCTCCGCCTGGAACCCGGCGCGCTTGATCGCCGTGTCACGCTCGTAGGCGGCCTTAAGCGCGGCGGCCTCCTGCTCGCGCTCGGCGGCCTGCTGGTCGGCGCGCGCGGCGGCGATACGTGCCTGGCTCGCGACGGCGGCGGCGTGCGGCGCCGCGAGGTTCTCGATGTAGCCGGTGGCGTCGGCGATCTCCTGGATCTGGAGGGCGTCGACGACGATGCCGAGCTTCTCCATCTCGCTGTGGCTGCCCGCCTTGACCTCCTGGGAGACCCTGTCGCGCTCCCGGATGATCTGCTCGACGGTGAGACCGCCGATGATGGACCGCAGGTGGCCCGCGAAGATCCGTCCGACCAGCTCCTCCATGCGGTCCTGCTCGGTGAGGAACCTGCGCGCGGCGTTGGCGATCGACACCGCGTCGTCGCCGACCTTGAAGACGGCGACGGCACGGACGGTCAGCAGGATGCCCTGCTGGGTGACGCACTCCTCGGCGATCTCGGCCTCGCGCAGCGCGAGCGACAGCATGCGGGCCTTCTGCTTGACCGGCAGCACGAAGCTGCCGTGCCCGGTGACGATGCGGAATTGGGTGTCGTCCCGCCGCCGTTTGGAGCCGGAGATGAGCATCGCCTCGTTGGGCGCGGGAACACGCCAGAACAACATGAGAGGACTCCTGTCGCATACATGTGGTCGGTGGTCAGAGGGGAAGGGGCTCCACGATCACCGAGCGTGCCGAGATGCACTCGGTGACCATCACCCGGATGTGTTTGCCGATCGGCTGTTCCGCCCAGGCCGCATAGGCCTCGGAGCCGCCCCGTACGGCCACCAGTACCTCGCCGAAACCGTCCTGCGGGATGGGGACGGTGATGCGCCCGATTGCTCCCACCGGGCTCGCGGACGAGTTGTCTGTATCGGACATCGATCGTTGTCCCACCTCCACCCACCCGTCCGGCCGGGACCGGAGATGTTCGGCGACCCCCTGCCGCCGACGCATTCACACTACTCCGCGCGGCGGCACGCGGACTGCCCAGGTGACGTTACCGATCGGGAACGGAACTCCCTTTTCACAGCGCCGGATCGACTGTCACACCGGCGCGTGCGAAAGCGCGCGCCGCGGGCGCGGGCGCGCGGGCGCGCGACGGGCCGCGGGGCGTCGCGGGGCGTCGATCCGCGGTGGTCAGTACGAGGCGTGCCTGCCGCCGCCGTGGGCGCGTACGCGGCCCGGGCGGTACAGCAGCAGGAAGACGGTGGCGAGGATCGCGACGGCCTGCGCGACGACCGTGATGTTCTTGTCGCGGTACCAGATCGGCTCGTACATGTCCGGGATCGGGCCGAGCGTCCCCACGTCGACGTAGCGGTAGACGAGCAGCAGGGCCAGGCCGCCCGCCGCCACGGCCCAGGCGAACAGGTCGACGGGCCGCCGGCGCCAGACGAGCACGAGCAGCGCGGCGAGAGCGGCGAGCGCCGCCTCGATGCGGAACAGGGTCCCCTGGCTGATGCTCTCGCTGATCGCGTCGTAGCGGTCGGCGAGATGGGCGTGCATGTACGCGTCGACGGCGAGGCCGGCGGCGGCGAGTACGCGTGCTGTTCCGCGCGGGAAGCGCCCCGCGCGTGTGTCGCCTCTCATGACTGCTCCCCTCAACTGACGGTGAGTGTGCCCTTCATGAAGGGGTGAATGGAACAGTCGTACGGGTAAGAGCCCGCTTTGGCGGGGGCCTTGAAGGTCTTCGTCGCGCCGGGCGCGATGTGCCCGGTGTCGAACGAGCCGCTGCCCGTGGCCGTGACCGTGTGGTCGGTCGAGTCCTTGTTGGTCACGGTGACCGTGGACCCGGCCTTCACCGTCATCTTCGGCGGCTTGAAGTGGAAGTTGTCGATGGTGATGGTCGCCTTGCCGGCCGCGGGCGCGGAACTGGTGGCGGACGACGCGGCGGACGACGAGGGCGCCGAGGGCGTGGTCTTGGCGCTGGCCGGGGCCGAGCTGGTGCCGGACGAGCCGTTGCCGCCGCCTGAGCAGCCGGCGAGGGCGAGGACGCCGAGGGCGCACGAGGCCGCGGCCGCGGCTGCGCCGGTGCGGGGCGGGAACGGCATGGTCACTCCGGGTCTTCCGGTGAGGAGGGTCGCGACCAGTGCACCCCGCGGCGCACCGGGCGGCCACCGCACGGGGCCGTTCGGGCGTACGCGCGCGAGGGCACGCGAACCCCGTTCCGCACGGACCACACCGCCATCAGTGGCAGGTTCTCGTCAATTTTGCCCCAAATCCTCGTACGGGCGGGCGACTTGTGAACGGCGTTGTGATCAGGTCTGAACGCGCCATTCCAGATAGCACCCTCGGGAGGAAGCAAGGTGGCATCACCCACCCGCAAGAGACGATGGCTCACGATCTGCGCCGTCACCGCGTCCGCCGCGCTGATCGCCCTACCGGCGAGTGCCGCGCCGGGCGGCAAGCACCAGCCTTTCGGCCCCCGCACCATGGACGGCGTCGCCCAGCAGCGCCTCGCGTCCGCCGGGGCCCTCACACCGAACGTGACGGCCAAGGACGAGGACGGCGGCGACCCCGACGGCGGGAACGAGTCGGACGAGATAGCCGAGGGCGCGGCGCAGTTCGCCGAGGCCCGCACCGCTCCCGGCGTGGTCGCGCCCGGCGCCTTCGGTGCCGCGTGGGACAGCCTGCAGTCGCTGCACCGCACCGGCGGCAAGTGGCGGAACATCACGGACCTGCCCTACAACTCGGACGACCCGCGCTACCGGGACATCGACTCCAACTCCAGCGGCGGCTCCGGATTCGTCACCGGCCGGATGGCCGCGATGGCGGCGGACAACGACGGCTACGTCTACGCGGGCAGCGCGGGCGGTGGCGTGTGGCGGTCCAGGACCGGGGGCGGCCACTGGACGCCCATCAGCGACAAGCTGCCCACGCAGGCCACCGGCGCGCTCGCCCTCGACACGTCGGGCCGGCTGTGGCTCGGCACCGGCGAGGCGACCACCAACGCGGACGCGTACCTCGGCACCGGTGTGTACGTGCTGTCGAGGCCGCACCACGGGACGTTCTCCCGGCGCAGCCGGGTCGGCGGCGACGAGCTGGAGAGCACGACCATCCACCAGCTGCGCTTCGGCGACGGCAAGGTGTGGGCGGCGACGAGCGAGGGCGTGTGGAGCCACTCCACGCGGCACCTCTCGGGCCACTGGAAGCTGGAGTACGCCCCGAACCCCGACTACCTGCCCGGGCACTCCAAGGCGAACGACCCCGAGGCCCCGTACAAGAACATCACCAACGACATCGCGGTCGACCCGAAGGACCCCTCCAAGGTGCTCCTCGCGGTCGGCTGGCGCAGCGGTGACGACTACAACGGCTTCTACGCGAAGAAGGACGGCACCTGGCAGAAGGTGACGGCCGGCCTCGGCGACCTGCCGACGAGCCCGAACGACGTCGGCGAGGTCACCTTCGCCGCGTCCGCCGACGGGTCCCGCTACTACGCGATCGACCAGTCGCCCGAGCAGCTCTCCGACAACCCGGACAGCTCGCTCGAGGGCATCTACGTGTCGAAGTCCGGCTCGCCGTTCGGCCCGTGGACGAAGACCGCCGACTACCACAAGCTGAGCGCCTCGGGCTCCGCGCTCACGGACCCGGGCTTCATGCCCGGCGTGCAGGCCTGGTACAACCAGTTCCTCGCCGTGGACCCGAGCGATTCGGGCCACGTGTACGCGGGTCTCGAAGAGGTCTTCGAGTCCACCGACGGCGGGTCCAACTGGTCGACCGTCGGCCCGTACTGGAACTTCGGCTTCTCGTGCTGGAGCATCGACCCGTCGGAGCAGACGGGCACCTGCAACCAGACGACGCACTCCGACCAGCACGGTGTCGCGATCGGCCGCTACCACGGCAAGTCCTATGTCTACGTGGGCAATGACGGCGGCGCGTACCGCCGCCCGCTGAACGGGTCGAAGGACGCCGCGGGGCACGCCACGGACTGGAAGTCCCTCAACGACGGCACCATCGACACGCTCCAGTACTACTCGGTGGGCGTCGGCAAGGACCTCGCCCACCGCGGCGGTGTCTCCGTCACCGGCGGGCTCCAGGACAACGGCCAGTCGGAACTGCGCGCCGGCGACCGCATCATGGGCTCCAACTTCGGCGGCGACGGCACGACGACGATCACCGACCCCGCCAACGGCTGCAACATCGCCCAGGCGTACGTCGACCTCGACATCCAGGTCACCCAGGACTGCGGCGTCAACAACGGCGCGTGGGAGGACGACCCGTCCAAGGCGACCTCGTACTCCGTGGCGCCGCCGGACAGCGCGAGCGGTGAGGCGCGGTTCGTCGCACCGATGTCGGCCGACATCAAGAACGGCGACGTGTGGGTCGCGGGCGGCCGCCACGTGTGGGTGCAGAGCAAGGGCTACGCCATCCGCAGCGGCTCCGAGTGGACCAGCGCGTTCGACCTCGGCAAGGGCCACACGGCGACGGCCGTCGCGTCCTCGGGCGGCAAGGTCTACGCCGCCTGGTGCGGCCCCTGCGACAGCCAGGGTTTCACGCGCGGTATCGCCGTCGGCAACGCGGACGGCACCGGCTGGCACCAGGTCGGCCTGCCGGTCACGGGCACGGTGCCCAACCGGTACCTGAGCAGCCTGGCGATCGACCCCAAGGACGCCCAGCACGTGTACCTGACCGTCAACGGCTTCTCCCGCCAGTGGACGGAGGGGCCTGGCGCGGGTGTCGGCCACGTCTTCGAGTCGAAGGACGGGGGCACGACCTGGAAGGACGTGTCCGGCGACTTCCCCGACGTGCCGGCCGACTCGGCGGTGTTCCTGCCGGGCGGGGGCCTCGCCGTCGCCACCGACCTCGGTGTCGTCTACCGCGGTCCGCACTCGTCGGCGTGGAAGCGCGTCGGCGACCTGCCGGCGGTGGCCGTGCTGCAACTGGAGGTCGGCCCCGACGGGAAGCTGTACGCCGCCACTCACGGACGGGGCATCTACACCATGCCCGTACGCGAGCTGAGGTGACGGCACTGAGGTGACGGCACTGAGGTGACGGCTTCCTCTCTGCAGCCGCTGACCACGTTCCCCGTGCCGGGTCCCTGGCGCGGGGAACGTATCGGCTGACAGCGGATCCGCGACCGGCGAACACGCCTGCCGCGGCCGCCGAGGCGTCCGTAGCGTTCCCGGCATGACACGAGGCAACGCAGTGGTGATAGGGGCCGCCGGGCAGATCGGCCGGCCCGCGGTGACGGCGCTGGCGGCGGACGGCTGGCAGGTGACGGCCGCCTCCCGCGGCGGCGGCAGGGACGAGGCGTGGCCCGACGGGGTGCGCGCGGTGGCGCTGGACCGCGCGGACGACGCCGCGTTCGACGCGGTGATCGGGGACGGGTGCGACGTCCTCGTGGACCTGGTGGCGTTCGACGAGACGCACGCGGCGCAGCTGGCCCGATCGGCGGGGCGCGTCGGCTCCGCGGTCGTCATCTCCACCACGGCGGTGTACGAGGACGGCGAGGGGCGCAACTTCGACACGCAGGGCGAGCCCGACGGCTTCCCCCGCTACCCGGTGCCGATCCCCGAGACGCAGCGCACGGTGGCGCCGGGCGGATCCAGCTACGGCACCCGCAAGGTACAGCTCGAACAGGCGCTGCTCGCGGGGGCGGGCCGGCTGCCCGTCACCGTGCTGCGGGCGGGCGCCGTCCACGGTCCGCACTGCCGCACCCCGCGCGAGCTGTACTTCGTCAAGCGCGCGCTGGACGGGCGGCGGCGGCGCGTGCTCGCCTACGGCGGCCAGAGCCGCTTCCATCCAATGCACACGTCGAACGTCGCGGAGCTGATCCGGCTGGCGGCACTGCACCCGGGTGCGGGCGTGCTGAACGCCTCGGATCCCGACACCCCGACGGTGGCCGAGATCGGCGCGGAGATCGACCGGGTGATGGGCATCGAGACCGAGACGGTGCTGGTGGACGGCGCACCGCCGGCCGAGAACGTCGGGGACACGCCCTGGTCGGTGCCCCGCCCGGTGGTGTCGGACATGACGCGGGCGCGGCAGGTGCTCGGCTACCGTCCCGTGACCGGCTACGCGGCCTCGCTGCCCGCGACCGTCGAGGACCTCACGGCGCGGCTGGCGCGCCACGCCGACTGGCGGGACGCGTTCCCCGTCATGGCGCGGGCGTACGGGGACGGCCTGTTCGATTACGCGGCCGAGGACGCGTGGCTCGCGGGGCGCGGCTGACCTGAGTGGTGACGGGCGGGCGCGGCCCGGTGGACCGCCCGGCGGGCCGCGCCCGGCCTCCGGGCGCGGCTCTCACTCCTTCGGCGGGTGCTCGCCGGTGTAGTGGGCGGCGATGCCGAACCTCGGCCGTTCGCCCGCAGCGGACGCCTGGTCGTGGACGGTCGAGACCGCGCGCACCGGCGGCTCGTCCGCCCCCTCCCCGGCGGTTTCGAGGAACTCCAGGTCAGCCGCTGACACCAGGGCGACCAGGGGCTTCCCGTGCCGGGTGACCACCACGCGCTCCCCGCCGTAGACGACGCGGTTGATCAGCTCGGCGAACTCTGCGCGGGCTTGCGTCACCGGAATCTCGTGAGCCATAGTCCCCATCATAGTTCTGTACATTTTGCACGTCCTGTAATGTTCTCCACGGAGAGGCAGAGTGCCATGCACCAGCCGTCGGCCCGCTACGTCCTTCCGCAGTTCACCGAGCGCACCAGCTATGGGACGCGCACGCTCGACCCGTACTCGAAGCTGATGGAGGGCCGGATCGTCTTCCTCGGCACTCCGATCGACGAGACCGCGGCCAACGACGTGATCGCACAGCTGCTGCACCTGGAGTACGCGGCGAGCGACCAGGACATCTCCCTCTACATCAACTCCCCCGGCGGCTCGGTCACCGCCATGACCTCGATCTACGACACGATGCGCGTCATCTCCTGCGACGTGCAGACCACCTGCCTCGGCCAGGTCGCCTCCGTCGCGGCGCTGCTGCTCGCCGCGGGTGCGCCGGGCAAGCGGATGGCGCTGCCGGGGGCGCGGATCGTGCTCCAGCAGCCGTCGATCGAGGAGCCGGTGCGCGGCCAGCCGTCCGACCTGGCCATCCAGGCGGAGGAGCTGATGCGGCAGCGCGCGTTCCTCACCGGCGCGCTCGCCCTGCACACCGGCCGCGAGACCGCCGAGGTCGACGAGCGCATCGACCGCGACACGGTGCTCGACGCGCACGCGGCGCGGGAGTTCGGGCTCGTGGACCACGTCATCGACCGCCGCGGCGCCGCCCCGGCCGCCGCGCGGCGCGGGCGGTGAGCGGCCCGTGCTGCCTCCCGAACTCCCGCCGCTGCCCGCGCTGACGCGCGCCGAGGGCGACGTGATCGACGGCTACCTGGCCGTCGTCGACCTGCTGGGACGCGTCAACCCGGCGCGCGGCCTCGACACGTACGGCGCGCTGAGGGCGGCTCAGGCCCTGCCCGCGCGTGCGGCAGAGCTGCGGGACGCCCTAGCGCGCATGCACGCGCGCGGCGAGTCCGAACTGCATGCGGCCACGCTCGCGCGGGCGCTTCGGGTGCTCGACGGCGAGCGGCGTACGGCCAGGCTCACGCTCCCGCCCGCGGCGGCCGGCTGAGCGTTCCACGAACGGCGCAATCCGGTGTGCCGCGTCTCCTCGTTCGGCGTAGGGGACGAACGGGGGCACACGGGCCGCGCACTTGCGGCAGGCGACCGCGGCGCGGCGCCGCGTGAGCGACGGCGCCGCAGGTGCGGGGCCCGCGTCGGCGCGTCAGGCGGACGGCGCGGGCCCCTGATACCACCAAACAGCCCATACGTGAGGTAATTCACATATCGTCGTTTCAACTCGGAATCCGTCCACCGGCGCGTGAGGATCCCAGCGATGACAGGTCGCAAGCCCTCGCCACCTGGCGAGGCGGTCCGGGCGGACGCCGAGTCCTGCCGCCGTACCGGATTCCGTGCGTACATGAGTGGATCGGCAGGAGTGGAGGACCCGAGCGTTACGGACCGGCGCGTGGCACGCGACCGTTCCTCGGGGTGAAGCCGCTCACGCGGCCGGGCACCTTCGTTGGCCCGAACCCGACAGGTCATCCTTCACAGGCGGCTGACGAAGGGTTGCGCATGAGTGCGCAGGTTCATGTCCCGTCTCTCTTCTCCCGCGCCGGCACCGTCTCGGCTCTCACGCTCGTGGCGGTCGGTGGCACCCTGGTGGCCCCCGGGGGCACGTCACAGGCGCAGGCGGCGTCCGCGGTCGCCACCAAGGCGGTGAAGGTCGCGGCGTCGAAGCAGGGCTCCCCCTACCGCTGGGGCGCCACCGGGCCCAACAGCTTCGACTGCTCGGGCCTCACCGTCTACTCGTACAAGAAGGCCGGCAAGTCGTTGCCGCGCACCACGCAACAGCAGTACAACAGCACCGAGCACGTCTCCGCCGCCCACAGGCGCAAGGGCGACCTGGTCTTCTTCCACAGCGACGGATACGCCTACCACGTGGGCATCTACGCGGGCCACGGACGGATCTGGCACGCCCCCAAGACGGGCTCCACGGTGCGTCTCGAACGCATCTGGACCAAGAACGTCTGGTACGGGCGCGTGGCCTGACGTCTCGTCAGGCGGCCGCCACCCATGGCAGGGTGATCCAGACGGTCTTGCCGCCTTCCGGTGTCGGGGTGACGGACAGCCGTCCCCCGCACTCGGCTGCCAGCCAGCGGATGATCACCATCCCGCGGCCGTTGTCCTGCTGGACGGCCGCGGGGAGCCGCTTGGGCCAGCGCGGATGGCTGTCCGTGACGCCGATCCTCAGCGCCTCGTCGCGGTCGAGCGCGACATCGACCGTGAAGGTCGGGGAGCGGCCGAATGTGTGCAGGACGGCGTTGGTGGCGAGCTCCGAGACCACCAGGCGGACCGTTTCCGCAGTGTCCGCCTCGCCGGGAAGCCCCCATTCGGCGAGGCAGTCCGCGACGTATCTGCGGGCCACGGGGACCGAGGCGGGCTCGCTCGGCAGAGTGACGGATGCTTCCTGATGGTCTGCCATGGCGCGGCTGTCCCTTTCCCACCGGGCATGAGTACGGGCACAAGTTGGGGCGTGGAGGGTGGTGCCCCGCGCCGGCGTGTCCTCCATCGTGCAACCGGTTCGGCCAATTCGCCGGGATATGCATGCATCTGTCGCCCGAAGCGGTGAACTGTTCGATACCAGAGCGGGTTTGACGGTGGAGGGCCGCGCCGTGCGCCCGGCGCTCAGCGTCGCGGCGTCCAGTCTCCGGCCGCTCAGCGTCCGGGCGCGGTTTCTACGATCGTACGGACGGCCTGCGCGACCTGGACGTCGGTGAGGTCGGCGCGCGCGGTCAGGCGGATGCGGGAGACGCCGTCCGGCACGGACGGCGGCCTGAAGCACCCCACCAGGAGGCCCGCGCGCCGGCAGTCCGCGGCCCAGGTGAGCGCGGCGCCCGGCGAGTCCGCCCGCACGGAGACCACGGCGGCGTCGGGCGTGACGGCGCGAAGACCGGCGGCACGCAGCCCGGAGTGCAGGGCACGCGCCACCTCGCGTGCCCGCTCGGCGAGTTCAGGCCGCTCCCGCAGGTGCCCGAGCGACGCGAGCGCGGCCCCGGCCGCCGCCGGGGCGAGCCCGGTGTCGAAGATGAACGTACGCGCGGTGTTGACCAGGTGGTCGATGACCCGGGCGGGACCGAGCACCGCGCCGCCCTGGCTGCCCAGCGACTTGGAGAGCGTGAGCGTGGCCACCACGCCCTCCGCCACCCGGCCCGCCTGGTCGGCGAGGCCCGCCGCGTGCAGCGCGCCGCGCCCGCCGGGGCCGAGCACGCCGAGGCCGTGTGCCTCGTCGACGAGCAGCGCCGCGCCGTGCGCGCGGCACGCCCGCGCGAGCGCTGCCAGCGGTGCCGCGTCCCCGTCGACGGAGAACACCGCGTCGGAGACGACCAGCGCGCGGCCGCCGCCCCGCGCGTCCAGCGTCTTGGCCACGGCCTCCGGGTCGGCGTGCGGTACGACGACGGTCTCCGCGCGGGAGAGGCGGCAACCGTCCACGATCGAGGCGTGGTTGCCCGCGTCGGACAGGAGCAGCGAACCGCGCGCGGTGAGCGCCGTCAGGGCCGCGAGGTTGGCCGCGTAGCCGGACGACAGCACGAGCGCGGCCTCGAAGCCGCAGTACGCGGCGAGTTCGCGCTCAAGATCCGCGTGCAGCAGCGTGCTGCCCGTCACCAGCCGCGAGCCGGTCGCGCCGGCGCCCCAGCGCAGCGCGGCGTCGGCCGCCGCGCGCGTGACGGCGGGGTGGCGCGCGAGGCCGAGGTAGTCGTTGCTCGCGAGGTCGAGGACGTCAGCTCGCGCGGGGCGCGGGCGCAGCGTGCGCACGAGCCCCGAGGCCGCCCTGCCGCGCGCGTCGTCGTCGGTCCAGGCGAAGGGGTCGTAGGCCATGGCGTCCGGTCCTTTTTGTAGGCAGTGGACAGACACTAACCGCCGCCAAACCATCCGCAGGTGTGGTCATGTCCACACTTCGACCGCCCCCTGTTGGTGACTTCCACCCTGGCACCGGCATGCGGCCGTGAGCGAAGATCTGTCCATGGATCTGCTGAAGACGCTGGTGGAGAAGGGTCTGCGGCGCGAGCTGCCGACACGCGACGAGGCGCTCGCCGTGCTCGCGACGACCGACGACGAACTGCTCGACGTGGTGGCGGCGGCCGGGAAGGTGCGCCGCCAGTGGTTCGGCCGGAGGGTGAAACTCAACTATCTGGTCAACCTCAAGTCCGGGCTCTGCCCGGAGGACTGCTCGTACTGCTCGCAACGGCTCGGCTCCACCGCGGAGATCCTCAAGTACACGTGGCTGAAGCCCGAGCAGGCGTCCGAGGCCGCCGCCGCGGGCGTCGCGGGCGGCGCGAAGCGCGTCTGCCTGGTCGCGAGCGGGCGCGGGCCGAGCGACCGCGACATCGACCGGGTGTCCAGGACGATCGAGGCGATCAAAAACGAGAACGAGGGCGTCGAGGTGTGCGCGTGCCTCGGCCTGCTCTCGGACGGGCAGGGCGAGCGCCTCAAGGAGGCGGGCGCGGACGCCTACAACCACAACCTGAACACCTCAGAGGCCACGTACGGGGACATCACGACCACCCACACGTACGCCGACCGCGTGGACACGGTGCGGCACGCCAGGTCGGCGGGTCTCTCCCCGTGCTCGGGGCTGATCGCCGGCATGGGCGAGCGCGACGAGGACCTGGTGGACGTGGTGTTCTCGCTGCGCGCACTCGACCCCGACTCGGTGCCGGTGAACTTCCTGATCCCGTTCGAGGGGACCCCGCTCGCGAAGGAGTGGAACCTGACGCCGCAGCGCTGCCTGCGGATCCTCGCGATGGTGCGGTTCGTCTGCCCCGACGTGGAGGTCAGGCTCGCCGGAGGCCGCGAGGTGCACCTCAGGTCGATGCAGCCGCTCGCGCTGCACCTGGTCAACTCGATCTTCCTGGGCGACTACCTGACCAGCGAGGGCCAGGAGGGCAGGAAGGACCTGGAGATGATCGCGGACGCGGGGTTCGTGGTGGAGGGCGCGGACGAGACGACGCTGCCCGAGCACCGCGCGGCGGCCACGGACGAGGCCGCGGCCGCGGCCTCGTCCGTCCCGGGCCCGGCCTGCGGCTCGCACGACGGCGGTGGCTCCGCCTGCGGCTCGCACGACGGCGGTGGCTCCGCGTGCGGCTCGCACGACGGCGGTGGCTCCGCGTGCGGCACGCAGGACGGCGAGGCGCGTCCCGACCTCGTCGCGGTGCGGCGCAGGGGCGCGGGGACGGACCTGGCACCGAATGCCTGAGGTCGCTGAGCTGCTGCGTCTCGACCGGGCGCACGTGTGGCACCCGTACGGGCCGATGCCCGGCCGCGCCGAGCCGCTGGTCGTGGAGTCGGCGTCCGGGGTCAGGCTTCGGCTCGCCGAGCCCGCGCACGGCCAGGACGAGCTGATCGACGGCATGGCGTCCTGGTGGTCGGCGATCCACGGCTACAACCACCCCGTGCTCAACGAGGCCGCGCGCGAACAGCTGGGGCGGATGAGTCATGTGATGTTCGGCGGCCTCACGCACGAGCCCGCGGTGCGGCTCGCTCAGCGGCTCGTGGAGATCACCCCCGAGCCGCTGCGCCACGTCTTCCTCGCCGACTCGGGCTCCGTGTCGGTCGAGGTCGCCCTCAAGATGTGCCTCCAGTACTGGCGCTCGCTCGGCCGCCCCGGCAAGCGGAAGCTGCTGACCTGGCGCGGCGGCTACCACGGCGACACCTGGCACCCGATGTCGGTGTGCGACCCCGAGGGCGGCATGCACGAGCTGTGGTCGGGGGCGCTGCCGCGCCAGGTCTTCGCGGACGCGCCCCCCGCCGCCTACGACGACACCTACGCGGACGCCCTGCGCGAGCTGGTCGCGCGCCACGCGCACGAGGCAGCGGCCGTGATCGTCGAGCCCGTCGTGCAGGGGGCGGGCGGCATGCGGTTCCACTCCCCCGCGTACCTGCGGGTGCTGCGCGAGGCGTGCGACGAGAACGACGTGCTGCTGGTCTTCGACGAGATCGCGACCGGGTTCGGGCGTACGGGAACGCTGTTCGCCGCGGAGCAGGCGCCCGTCGCCCCGGACGTGATGTGCGTGGGCAAGGCGCTGACCGGCGGATACGTGACCATGGCCGCGACGCTCTGCACGGAGCGTGTCGCGGAAGGCATCTCGCGCGGCGAGGTGCCCGTACTGGCGCACGGCCCGACGTTCATGGCCAACCCCCTCGCGTCCGCGATCGCCTGCGCGTCCCTCGACGTGCTGCTCGGCCAGGACTGGGCGCGCGAGGTGCGGCGCATCGAGTCCGGGCTCAGGGAGGGCCTCGCGGAGGCCGCCGCGCTGCCCGGCGTGCGGGAGGTGCGGGTGCTCGGCGCCATCGGAGTGGTCGAGCTCGACCACGAGGTGGACATGGCGGCAGCGACGGACGCGGCGGTGCGCGAGGGCGTGTGGCTGCGCCCGTTCCGCGACCTCGTCTACACGATGCCGCCTTACGTGACGGGCGACGACGACGTCGCGACGATCTGCCGCGCGGTCGCCGCGGCGGCGAAGGAGGGATGACATGCCGGTGGTGGTGGTCTCCGGAACGGACACGGAGATCGGCAAGACGGTGGTGACGGCGGCGGTCGCCGCCGCCGCGACCGCGGCGGGCCGTACGGTCGCGGTGCTCAAGCCCGCACAGACCGGCCTCGCGCCGGGCGAGGAGGGCGATGTCGCGGCGGCCGGGCGGCTGGCGGGCGGGGTCACGACCGTCGAGCTCGCACGCTTCCCCGAACCGCTGGCGCCCGCGACGGCAGCGCGGCGGGCCGGCATGGCGCCGGTGGGCCCGGCCGACGTGGCCGAGGCGGCACGGCGCCTCGCGGCGGAGCACGACCTCGTGCTCGTCGAGGGCGCGGGCGGGCTGCTCGTACGGTTCGACGAGGAGGGCGGCACGCTCGCGGACGCGGCGCGACTGCTGGACGCGCAGGTCCTCGTGGTGGTGCGCGCCGGCCTCGGCACGCTGAACACGACGGCGCTGACGGCCGAGGCGCTGCGGGCCCGCGGGGTCGGCGCGCTCGGGGCGGTCATCGGGAGCTGGCCGGCGAGCCCGGACCTGGCCGAGCGGTGCAACCTCGCGGACCTGCCCGCGGTCGCGGGCATGCCCCTGCTGGGCGCCGTGCCGCACGGCGCCGGGGCGCTGCCGCCCACGGACTTCCGCGCGCAGTCCCCCGGCTGGCTCGCACCCGCACTCGGCGGGCGCTGGGACGCGGCCGCGTTCGCGGCGCGGTTCGCCCCTGAGCCCTGCCCGCCCCCACTCGTTCGGACCGCGTGAACAGCCCGGCACGGACGGCGGCACGCCGCTAGGCTCGTACGATGCGCGCACGACTGGACGAGATCGTTTTCGACTGTGCCGACCCGTCGGCCCTGGCGCGGTTCTGGGCGGCGCTGCTCGACGCGGAGGCCGTGGACCGCGAGGACCACTGGTCGTACGTCGACCCGCCGGACATGCCCCGCCTCGCCTTCCAGCGCGTTCCCGAGCCGAAGGCCGTCAAGAACCGGGTGCACGTGGACCTCTCGGCGGGCGACATCCCGGCGGCGACGGCGGAGGCCGTGCGGCTCGGCGCGGTCGCACTCGGCGAGCTGGTCACCGACACGTACGGCCAGTTCCAGGTGGTGCACGACCCGGAGGGCAACGAGTTCTGCTTCGTCAGCGGCTGACGCAGCGGGCCTCCGCTGTGGCGGGCCCGCCAAAGTGACCGACCCGCGGCCCCGCGTACAGGTGGTCGTCAGCTGAGGCCTCACGCTTCGCCGCGGGCGAGGTGCTGCACGACGGCCGGCACCCGGGCGGCACCCGAGACGGACGGTGGCACCCGTACCGGCCGGGCCGGTCCCGGCGTCGCAGTACCGCGGCCGGTTCGCGCCCCTGCGCGGGCAGCGGGCCGCACGCCCGGCGGCCCCGCACGCGAAAGCAGCCCGCACGCGAAAGCAGCCCGCCGCCCTGCCTCACGGCAGGGCGGCGGGCCGTTCTTGCGGCGTGCGGATCAGGCGACGTCGAAGCGGTCCAGGTCCATGACCTTGGTCCACGCGGCGGCGAAGTCGCGCACGAACTTCTCCTTCGCGTCGTCGCTCGCGTACACCTCGGCCAGCGCCCGCAGCTCGGAGTTCGAGCCGAAGACGAGGTCGGCCCTGGTGCCGGTCCAGATGACCTTGCCGGAGGCGTCGACGGCCTCGAAGCCGTTCGTGTCACCGGCGATCGGACGCCACGTGGTGTCCAGGTCGAGCAGGTTGACGAAGAAGTCGTTCGTCAGCACGCCCGGCGTGGCCGTGAGGACGCCCGCCGCGGACTGGCCCGCGTTCGCGCCGAGCACCCGCAGGCCGCCGACGAGGGCGGTCATCTCGGGGGCGCTCAGGGTGAGCAGGTTGGCGCGGTCGACGAGCAGGTACTCCGCGGGCAGCGTGCTGCCCTTGCCGCGGTAGTTGCGGAACCCGTCGGCGACGGGCTCGAGCGGCGCGAACGAGTCCGCGTCGGTGTGCTCGTCCGTCGCGTCGACGCGGCCGGGGGTGAAGCCCACCTCGACGGGGTGACCCGCGTCGCGGGCGGCCTTCTCGACGGCCGCGGTGCCGCCGAGCACGATCAGGTCGGCGAGCGACACGTGCTTGCCGCCCTTGCCGAACTCGGCCTGGACGCCCTCGAGGGCGCGCAGCACGGAGGCGAGCCGCTCCGGGTCGTTGGCCTCCCAGCCGCGCTGCGGCTCCAGACGGATGCGGGCGCCGTTGGCGCCGCCGCGCTTGTCGCTGCCGCGGAAGGTGGAGGCCGAGGCCCAGGCGGTGAAGACGAGGTCGTCCACGCCGAGGCCGGCGCCGAGCACCTTCTCCTTGAGCGCCGCGACGTCCTCGGCGGTGAGCGCGGGGCCCTCGGCCTCGGGCAGCGGGTCCTGCCAGATCAGCGTCTCCTCCGGCACCTCGGCACCGAGGTACAGGGCCTTCGGGCCCATGTCGCGGTGCGTCAGCTTGAACCAGGCGCGGGCGAACGCGTCCGCGAACTCGGCCGGGTTCTCGTGGAAGCGGCGGGAGATCGGCTCGTAGACCGGGTCGAAGCGCAGCGCCAGGTCGGTCGTGAGCATGTTGGGCGCGATCTTCTTCGTGGCGTCGTGGGCGTGCGGGACGGTGCCCTCGCCCGCGCCGTCCTTCGGCTTCCACTGGTTGGCGCCCGCCGGGCTCTTCGTCAGCTCCCACTCGTAGCCGAAGAGGATGTCGAAGAAGCTGTTGTCCCACGTGGTGGGGGTGTCCGTCCAGGTCACCTCGAGGCCCGAGGTGATCGTGTCCGCGCCCTTGCCGGTGCCGAACGTGTTGCGCCAGCCGAGGCCGCGGTCCTCCATCGGGGCGGCCTCGGGGTCGGCCCCTACGTTGTCGGCGGGCCCGGCGCCGTGGGTCTTGCCGAAGGTGTGGCCGCCCGCGATGAGCGCGACGGTCTCCTCGTCGTTCATCGCCATGCGGCGGAACGTCTCACGGATGTCGCGCGCCGAGGCGATCGGGTCGGGGTTGCCGTTGGGGCCCTCGGGGTTGACGTAGATGAGGCCCATCTGCACCGCGCCGAGCGGCTCCTCGAGGTTGCGGTCGCCGGTGTAGCGCTCGTCGCCCAGCCAGGTCGTCTCGGGGCCCCAGTAGACGTCGTCCTCGGGCTCCCAGACGTCGACGCGGCCGCCGGCGTAGCCGAACGTCTCGAAGCCCATCGACTCCAGGGCCGCGTTGCCCGCGAGGATCAGCAGGTCGGCCCAGGACAGGCTCTGGCCGTACTTCTTCTTCACGGGCCACAGCAGGCGGCGGGCCTTGTCGAGGCTGGCGTTGTCCGGCCAGCTGTTGATCGGCGCGAAACGCTGCTGCCCGCGGCCCGCTCCACCGCGGCCGTCGCTGATGCGGTACGTGCCGGCGCTGTGCCAGGCCATGCGGACGATGAGCGGCCCGTAGTTGCCGAAGTCGGCGGGCCACCAGTCCTGGGAGGTGTGCAGGACCTCGACGATGTCCTGCTTGACGGCCGGCAGGTCGAGGGCCTTGAACGCCTCGGCGTAGTCGAACTCCTCGTCGATGGGGTTCGCCACGCGGGGGTTCTTGGCGAGGATCTTCAGGTTGAGCCGTTCCGGCCACCACTGCCGGTTCCCGCCGCCCTGCGTCGGGTGCGGGGCGCGGGCGGTGTGCACGACCGGGCAGCCACCCGCCTCCTCGGTCTTCGGGTCGGTGACGATGGCGTCGGGGTTCTCTGACATGGAATTCCTTCCGGACCGGGCGGATCGCGTCGGATCGCGGTGCTCGGGGTAGTACGGACGGTGGCGACCGGGCGGACGAGGCGGTTTCCCTTGTCCCTTGGCTGGTACCGGAAACGATCCTACGATGGACTCTGTCCAAGTCAAGAAGTGCGCCAGTTCCGTGAAGGGGTGGACCGAGTGAGCGACCTGGTGGAGCGACTGCGCGGGCAGGGGTGGCGGATGACCGCGCAGCGGCGGGTCGTCGCGCAGGTACTCGACGGCGACCACACGCACCTGACCGCGGACGAGGTGCATGCCCGCGCCTCGCGCCTGCTGCCCGAGATATCCCGCGCGACGGTCTACAACACCCTGGGCGAGATGGTCTCCCTCGGCGAGGTCATCGAGGTCGCCACGGACGGCCGCGCCAAGCGCTACGACCCCAATGCCCGCCGCCCGCACCAGCACCTCGTCTGCTCGGGCTGCGGCACGATTCGCGACGTCCACCCCACCGGCTCGCCGCTGGGCGACCTGCCGGTCGCGGAGCGGTTCGGGTTCACCGTCACTGAGGCGGACATCACCTACCGCGGCCTGTGCCCGTCCTGCGCGTCCGGCGCCGCCGGGGCGGCGTAGCGTCCGCGCGGCGCGGAAACCGCTCGCCGGCGCGCCGCCGCTCTGCTTGGTTCGTTCCATGAGCGATCTCTACATCCGCCGCGCGACCCTCGCGGAGCGCGAGGGGAGTCTCGCCGGGACCGTGATAGCCGGGTTCGACGGCTGGCGGTGCTGCGCCTACCGGCTGGCCGTCCATCCGGGCCACCGCCGTCAGGGTGTCGCCACCGCCCTGCTGGAAGCGGCCGAGCGGCGCTTCGCCGCACTCGGCGGGCGGCGCGTCGACGCCATGGTCCTGGAGGACAACGCCCGGGCCCACGCCGCCTGGGGCGCGGCCGGCTACCGGCGTGAGGACCACTGGCGGCGCTGGGTCAAGCCGCTGTAGGCGCCGGCTCGGGCCCGGCCCTGCCACCCCTTCCGATCCCTTTGCCTTTCCTTTACCTTCGGGCGTACTGGATGCCGGTACCGAGCGCGCCGCACGCGGTTGACCGATCATGGGGGACGGAGGTGAACCGTTGACCGAGGTGCTTCTCCTCGCCGTGGCGGTGCTGCTCTCGCTGCTCTGCGGTGCCTTCGTCGCGGCCGAGTTCTCGCTGACCACCGTGGAGCGCGGCGACCTGGAGCTGGCCGCGCAGCGCGGCGAGCGGGGCGCGGCCGGGGCGCTGCGCGCCGTGCGGAGCCTGACGTTTCAGCTCTCCGGCTCGCAGCTCGGCATCACGGTGACCAACCTGGTCGTCGGCATGCTCGCGGAGCCGTCCGTGTCCACGCTGATCCGCGGCCCCATCGAGGCGGCGGGTCTCTCACGCTCGGCGGCGTCCTCCCTCGCCCTCGTGATCGGGACGGCGCTGTCCACCGTCTTCCTCATGGTCGTCGGCGAGCTGGTGCCGAAGAACTGGGCGATCTCCTCCCCCGTCGCCGTGGCCAAGGTCGTGGCGACTCCGCAGTCGTACTTCACGACCGTGTTCAAGCCGTTCATCGGCCACCTGAACAACATGGCCAACCGCGTCGTGCGCGGCTTCGGGCTCGAACCCATCGAGGAGCTCGCGTCCGCCCGCTCGCCGCAGGAGCTGGTCGCCCTGGCGCGGCACTCGGTGAAGGAGGGCGCGCTCGAGCCCGACACGGCCGACCTGTTCGTCAGGACGCTGAGCCTGTCGGAGCTGACGGCGGAGAACGTGATGACCCCGCGCGTGCAGGTCATCGCGCTCGACGTGCAGGCGACGGCGGAGGACGTGGCGAACGCCACCAGGGCGACGGGCCTGTCCCGCTTCCCCGTGCACCGGGGCGGCCTCGACACCGTCGTGGGCACGGCGCACGTCAAGGACGTGCTCGCGGTGCCCGCCGACGAGCGGCCCAGGCGCCCCGTCACCGCGCTGATGCGCGAGCCGCTGCTCGTGCCGGAGACCCTGACCGTCGACCGCCTGCTCGACCGGCTCACCGGGCGCCGCACCATGGCCGTGGTCATCGACGAGTACGGCGGCACGGCGGGCGTGGTGACGCTGGAGGACATCGTCGAGGAGGTCGTCGGCGAGGTGCGCGACGAGCACGACCCGCACGAGACGTCCGACCTGGCGCGCATCGGCGAGGACGCGGCCGGCCGCGCGCTGTGGTCGGCGGACGGCGCCGTGCGGGCCGGCCGGCTGGCTGACATCGGCCTGCGCGTCCCCGACGGCCCCTACGAGACGCTCGCCGGGTTCGTCGCCGCCGAGCTCGGCCGCATCCCCGCCGAGGGCGACACGGCCTCCACCGGCGACGGCTGGCAGCTGGAGGTGTCGGACGCGCGCGGCCGGCGCGCGGCGCGGGTGACGCTCAGGGCGCCGCTGCCGCCCGCGGCAGGCGCGGACGGGGAGGAGGTGGGCGCGTGACCGCCGTCCAGTTCGTCATCGCGCTGCTGACGCTCGTGGTGAACGCCTTCTTCGTCGGCGCCGAGTTCTCCCTCGTCTCCGTGCGGCGCAGCCAGATCGAGCCGATGGCCGAGGACGGCGACAAACGCGCGCGCCGCGTGATCTGGGGCCTCGAACACATCTCTGCGCTGCTCGCGGCCGCGCAGCTCGGCATCACGCTGTGCACCCTGGTGCTCGGCATCGTGGCGGAGCCGGCGATCGCGCACGTCCTGGAACCGGCCTTCCACGCGATCGGCCTGCCGTCGGGCGTGGGCCACACCATCGCGTTCGTCATCGCCCTGGTCGTCGCGACGTACCTGCACATGCTGCTCGGCGAGATGGTGCCGAAGAACGTGGCGCTCGCCGGGCCCGCGCGCGTCGCGCTGCTGCTCGGCCCGCCGCTCGTGGCCCTGTCGCGGGCGCTCAAGCCGGTGATCCTCGCGATCAACGCCTTCGCGAACGCGCTGCTCAAGGTGGTGCGGGTGGACGCGAGGGACGAGGTCGTCTCCGTGTTCTCCGACGCCGAGCTGGGGCGCCTCGTCACGGAGACCAGCCACGCCGGGCTCCTCGACGACCGCGCGTCGGAGCGCCTGCACGACGCGTTGGAGCTGGGCAGGCGCCCGGTGCGTGACGTGGTGACGCCGCTTGAGCGGGTCGTGTCGGCGCGCTTCGGCGTGTCGGCGGAGGGCCTCGAGCAGCTGTCCGCGCGGTCCGGCTTCTCCCGGTTCCCCGTCGTCGACTCGGCGCGGCGGATCCTCGGGTACCTGCATGTGAAGGACGCCCTGGACGCCGTGGACCGCGACCGGCCCTTCGCGGTCGCCGACATGCGCCCCATCGCGCGCGTCAGGGACGCGACACCGATGGACGACGTGCTGACGGCGATGCGCCGCGGCCGCACCCATCTGGCGGCCGTACTCGACGAGGACGGCAAGCTGGAGGGGCTCGTGACCATGGAGGACGTGCTGCGGGAGCTGGTCGGCAGGCACAGCTGAGGGGCGGCCGAGCATTACTACCGCACGGTAGGATCATCGTCGTCATGGAGACGATGGACGAGTACACGAGCTTCGTCGCCGTCGGCGACTCCTTCACCGAGGGCATGTCCGACGTGCTGCCCGACGGCTCGTACCGGGGCTGGGCCGATCTGCTCGCGGCGCGCTTCGCGCAGCGCACGCCGGGGTTTCGCTACGCGAACCTCGCGGTGCGCGGCAAGCTGATCGGCCAGATCGTCGACGAGCAGGTGGACACGGCGGCCGCGATGACGCCCGACCTGATCACGCTCGTCGGCGGGCTGAACGACGTGCTGCGCCCGAAGGTCGACATGGGGCGGGTGCGCGGTCTGCTCGAAGAGGCCGTCGAGCGGCTCGCCCCGGCCTGCAAGCAGCTCGTCCTGATGCGCAGCCCCGGCAGGAACGGCCCGGTGATGGAGCGGGTGCGGCCGCGCATGGAGGAGCTGTTCGCCCACGTGGACGACCTCGCCGCCCGCCACGACGCGCTCGTCGTCGACCTGTACGGGACGCCCGTACTGGCCGACCAGCGCCTGTGGGGCGTGGACCGGCTGCACCCGACGGCCGAGGGGCACCGCAGGATCGCCGAGGCCGTGTGGGAGACGCTCGGGCACGAGGCGGGGCACGACTGGCGCGCCGCGCTTCCCCCGCACGTGCCGCCGGGGTGGCTGCTGCGGCGCGGCAGCGACCTGCGGTTCGCGAAGCAGTACCTGTGGCCGTGGATCGTGCGCCGGGCGACGGGCCGCTCGTCGGGTGACGGGCGTCCGCCCAAGCGCCCGGAGCTCGTGCCGTACGAGCCGTCCTGAGCGGGTGCGGGCCGCCGTGAGCCCGTACGAGCCGTCCCGGGCCCGTGCGGGCCCACCGGGCACGCCACAGTAAAATCACGGGTGTGACAGCCCCCGCGAAGCCACGCATCCCCAATGTCCTTGCCGGCCGCTACGCCTCCACGCAGCTCGCCGTCGTCTGGTCCCCCGAGCACAAGGTCGTCCTGGAGCGCAGGCTCTGGCTCGCCGTGCTGCGCGCCCAGCGCGACCTCGGCATCGAGGTGCCGGAATCGGCCGTGGCCGACTACGAGAGCGTGCTCGACGAGGTCGACCTGGCGTCGATCGCCGAGCGCGAGAAGGTCACCCGGCACGACGTGAAGGCGCGCATCGAGGAGTTCAACGCGCTCGCGGGGCACGAGCAGATCCACAAGGGCATGACCTCGCGCGACCTCACGGAGAACGTGGAGCAGCTGCAGATCCGGGTCTCGCTCGAACTGATGCGGGATCGCACCGTCGCGGTGCTGGCGCGGCTCGGCAGGCTGGCCTCCGAGCACGCGGCGCTCGTAATGGCGGGCCGCTCGCACAACGTGGCCGCGCAGACCATCACGCTCGGCAAGCGCTTCGCGACGGCCGCCGACGAGCTGCTCGTGGCGTACGCGCGGCTGGAGAACCTGCTGGAGCGCTACCCGCTGCGCGGCGTCAAGGGCCCGGTGGGCACGTCGCAGGACATGCTCGACCTGCTGGGCGGCGACGCGGCCGCCCTGGCCGACCTGGAGCGCAGGATCGCCGGCCACCTCGGCTTCGCCCGCGAGTTCACGTCGGTCGGGCAGGTCTACCCGCGCTCGCTCGACTACGACGTGGTGTCGACGCTGGTGCAGCTGGCCGCGGCGCCGTCCTCGCTGGCGAAGACGATCCGCCTGATGGCGGGGCACGAGCTCGTCACCGAGGGGTTCAAGCCCGGCCAGGTCGGCTCGTCCGCGATGCCGCACAAGATGAACACCCGCTCCTGCGAGCGCGTGAACGGCCTGATGGTCATCCTGCGCGGCTACGCCTCGATGACCGGCGAGCTGTCGGGCGACCAGTGGAACGAGGGCGATGTGTCCTGCTCCGTGGTGCGCCGCGTCGCGCTGCCGGACGCGTTCTTCGCGTTCGACGGGCTGCTGGAGACCTTCCTCACCGTGCTGGATGAGTTCGGCGCGTTCCCCGCCGTCGTGGCACGCGAGCTCGACCGCTACCTGCCGTTCCTCGCGACGACGAAGGTCCTGATGGCCGCCGTCAGGTCCGGCGTCGGCCGGGAGGCCGCCCACGAGGTCATCAAGGAGCACGCGGTGGCGTCGGCGCTGGCCATGCGCGAGCAGGGCGCGGAACGCAACGAGCTCCTCGACCGGCTGGCGGCCGACGACCGCATCCCGCTCGACCGGGCGGCGCTGGACGCGCTCATGGCGGACAAGCTGTCCTTCACGGGCGCGGCCGGCGACCAGATCGCCACCGTGGCCGGGCGGATCGAGGAGATCGTGAAACTCCACCCGGACGCCGCCGGGTACACGCCGGGCTCCATCCTCTGACGCGGATGGCCCGCTCCCCCCGCGTCACGCCCGCCGAACTCGAAGCCGCGCGCGGCCGCCTCGTCCCCGACGTGGCGGCGCCCGGCCTGCGCGTGCTGTTCTGCGGCATCAATCCCGGCCTGCTGTCGGCGGCTGTCGGCCGCCATTTCGCACGCCCCGGCAACCGCTTCTGGCCGGTGCTCCACCTGTCGGGCTTCACGCCGCGCCTGCTGCGCCCCGACGAGCAGGACGAGTTGCCCCGGTACGGCCTCGGCACCACCAACGTCGTGGCCCGGGCGTCGGCGCGGGCGGACGAGCTGTCCGACGCGGAGCTGCGCGAGGGCGGGGACATCCTGCGCGCCAAGGTGGAGCGGCTGCGGCCGCGCTGGCTCGCGGTCGCGGGCATCACCGCGTACCGCACGGCGTTCGGCGACGAGTTCGGCGCCAAGAAGGCGCGGGTAGGGCGCCAGGACCTCACGATCGGCACGACGAGGGTCTGGGCGCTGCCCAACCCGAGCGGCCTGAACGCGCACTGGACAGTGGAGACCATGGCCGAGGAGTTCGCCGCACTCCGCGCGGCCTCGGAAGCGTAGGTCACCCCGACGCGCCCTGGACCCGCGGCCGGGTCAGGGCGGGTCGGTCGCGGTGACCACCGCGACGAGCGCGCGCTCGTGGTCGTCGCCGAACCCCGAGACGCCTATGGCCATCCAGCGTCCCGCCCTCTGCCACACGTTCAGTTCCGGTACGGCGTGCGCCAGTTGGCGCCACGGCTCCGGCAACCGCTCGCCGGCCGCCTCCCGCAGCAGCAGACCCGCCGGCGAGACGACGTCCGGCTCCTCGCCCCACAACGCCCGTACCGCGGCCACGAGCCATCCGCACTCGCCGTCCTGCCGCTCCTCCTCCGCCCGCGCGTCCGCCACGTCACCGTCCCAGACGGGCGTGGAGTCCAACTCGGCCCAGTGGTAGAGCGGCCCGCTCACGACACCACCCGTCCTCGACGGGACCGCGGGGAACGGCCGCACACACAACTTCTCGACGACGACGGCACGCTCGGCGGCACGGTCGCTGGCAGTCATGCCCCCAGTAAACCGCCCGGCACCGACAATCTGTCCGGCCGTCAGTCACCCGGCCCCCGCAAGCAGGGGCCGCCACCTGCGCCGCACGGGACGGCGTGCCGCCGCCGGGCGATCTTCGGCCGGGTGTCCGACGGGAACCGCCGGCGCTCGCTTCCGCGGGCGACCAGCGAGTAGCATCCGGGCACACCCGTACGGCCAGGGAGGGCACAGTGGGGCGGCTGACCGGCGGAGACCCTTCTCTGTTGCGGCGGATCAACTCCGCCGTGGTCCTGCACGCCCTGCGGGACTCGACACCTCTCACGCTGACCGATCTGAGCGGTCTCACCGGGCTATCGCGGCCGACCGTCGAGGGCGTGGTGGACGATCTCATGGAGGGCGGCCTCGTCGTCGAGGCTCCGGCCGAGGACGGCGAGGCGCGGCGGCAGGGGCGTCCGGCGCGGCGGTTCCGCTTCCGGGTGGAGGCCGGGCATCTGCTGGGGATCGAGATCGGCCCGCACCGGGTGGCCGCGCTGCTCTCCGAGCTCGATGGCCGCACCGTCGGCGCGGGACGGCGCGATGTGCCGGAGTCGGCGGACGCCGACGAGCGCCTGGACCGGGTGCGGGCCGTGGTCGCGGACGTGCTGCGCCGTGCGGGCGTGGCGCGCGGATCGCTGCGGGCCGTCGGCGTGGGAAGCCCCGGCATCGTGGAGGCGGGCGGCACGGTGCGGCTGTGCACGGCGCTGCCCGGCTGGACGGGCCTGCCGCTGGGCGACCGGCTGCGCAGGTCGTTCAAGTGCCCCGTGGTGGTGGAGAACGATGCCAACGCGGCGGCGGTGGCCGAGCACTGGAAGGGCGTCGCGGCAGAGTCGGAGGACGTCGTGTTCGTCCTCGCGGGGCTGAGCCCCGGCGCGGGTGCGCTGATCGGCGGCCGGCTGCACCGGGGGTTCGGCGGCGCGGCGGGCGAGATCGGGGCGCTGCACCTGCTGGGCCGTGAGGCGAAGCCCGAGACGCTGCTGTCGACGACGGGCGAGCCGCTGCACCCGCTCGACGAGCGGGCCGTGACGCAGGTCTTCGCGCTCGCCAAGGACGGCGACGCGCGGGCGGTCGAGGCGATGCGGCGCTTCACCGGGCGGCTGGTGCACGACGTGGCGGCGCTCGCGCTCGCCCTCGACCCCGAGATGGTCGTCATCGGCGGCTGGGCGGCCGGGCTCGACGGCGTGCTGGAGCCGCTGCGCCACGAGCTGTCCCGATTCTGCCTGCGGCCGCCGCGCGTGGAGTTGTCGCTGCTCGGCGAGGCGGCCGTGGCCACGGGGGCGCTGCGCCTCGCGCTCGACCACGTCGAGGAGGAGCTGTTCGCGGTGGAGCGGACGGTGACGGCCCGCCGCTGAGGAGCCGGGAGGATCCGGACGGCGGGAACGCTCAGGAGAGGTGGGCGCTCGCGAGGCGCGGGCGCTCAGGAGGCGCGGCGCTCCCGCTGCGGGTCGTCGCTGATCTCGATCTCGCCCGTGTCCCCGAACGTCAGCCTGCACGTGTCGGCGCGGTACGTGGCGAGGGAGACGGCGGCTGTGCGGCCGTCCACCAGGTAGCGCGTCGTGACGACGAGGACGGGAGCGCCGGGCAGCCGGTCGAGTTCCTTCGCGTCGTCCGCACGGGCCGAACCGAGCTCGACCGACCTGTCCTGGCCGTTGACGCCGGCCCGCTGGAGCTCGCGCAGAACGCTGCGGGCCCTGGCAGGTCCTGACGGCGTCTCTATGGCGGGGAGGTCGGGGACCGACGCGGCCGGCACGTAGAGCAGTTCGGCCGCCACGCACTGCCCGTGCGTGGAGCGGACGCGGCGTACGGCGTGCACCTCTTCCGACGGGCCGGTCTCCAGCAGGCGCGCCACCGCCGCCGGCGGGGCCACGAGCGCGCAGTCCAGGGGCTGCCAGGCGTCCTCGGGCGCGCCGGGACCGCCCGCCCCGGTGGCGGACACGTCGACGCCGAGCCTGGGCGGCGCCACCGTCGTGCCGACGCCCCGCCTGCGCTGGAGGCGGCCCTCCAGCTCCAGCTGTTCGAGCGCCTGCCGCAGCGTCGCGCGGGCGACGCCGAACCTGGCCGCCAACTCGCGTTCGTTCGGGAGGATCTCGCCCACCGTGAATTCGGAGTCGAGTGCCTCACCGAGCACGGTCTTGAGGTGCCAGTACTTCGGTTCCGGCACTGTCTCCAGCTGCGTGGTCCCCACCCTGCGCCTCCGCGATCGCCGTGTCCGGCAGGATTCCATGCCCTTATTTATTAAAGGTTCCTGCACTAAAAGTGACGATAGAACTCCCGTAAGACTTGGTCAAGACCAATGCGCCCCCTCGTCACTCCGGCGATCCAGGGGGATACTTTCCGTGCATGATCAGACCGACCGGCCCGACCGGCCCGACCCACCGGCCCGCCCGTGCGGCCCCGCAAGAACGGCTTGAAATGACACAAAGGAAGCCAAAGCCATCCTTAACCTCACAGACACGATCCGTTCGTGGCGACGAAACACCCGTCGGCCACAGTGACGTCATGAACCACCGGCCGACGCATGGACAGCGGACCGCCTGCCCGCCCGCGGGCGAGCACGGCGGGCACGGCGCGCACGGGGGGAACATCACGGTGCGTCCGGTCCGCGAGGAGGACCGCGCGGCCGCCGTCGCGCTGCACGGCCGCTGCTCCGCGCGGACTCTCACGGCGCGCTACCGGTCTCCGGCGGGTGACGCGGACGACGCGAACGGCTACCTCGGGCATCTGCTCAGCCCGCGCTTCGGCCACACGCTCGGCGCCTGGACGGCCGGCGGCGAACTGGTGGGGATGGGGCACCTGCTGTGGGACGGGGACGACGCGGAGGTCGCCCTCCTCGTCGAGGACGCCTGGCAGCGGTGCGGCATCGGCACCGCGCTGCTCGAACAACTGACGGCACTGGCGGCGGGCGCCGGCTACCCCGACGTCTACGCCGTGACGGGGACGGCGGACCGGGGCATGGCCGCGGCGCTGCGCCGCCTCGGACTGCCGCTCGGCCACCGGGTGGAGGACGAGGCGACCGTGGTCCTCACCCTGGCACTCGGCCGTGCGGCCGTCCGCACGGCGGCGCCCGGCGACGCGGGCCTCCTGTTCGGGGCGGGCAGCCCCGAGCGCTGATCCCACGTGACGCACGGCCCCCGCGTCGTAGAGGATGTCCGCATGTCAGACACAGCCGGCAGCGCGCTGCCCCGTCAGGTCGCCGACGCCTACGTCGACGCACTCATCGAACTCGACCCGATCACCGGCACCTACCTCGGTGTCAAGGAGAGCAACGGCCGCCTCCCCGACTTCTCGCCCGCGGGCGCGGCGGCCCAGGCCGCGCTGAACCGCGCGACCCTCGCCGAGCTGGACGAGGCGGAGCGGCGGCCGGGCGCGGACGCCGACGCCGAGCGGCTCTGCGGGCGGCTGCTGCGGGAGCGGCTGACGGCGGAACTGGCCGTGCACGAGGCGGACGAGCACCTGTGCGCGGTGAGCAACATCCACTCGCCCGCGCACAGCGTCCGCGAGGTGTTCACGCTGATGCCCACGCAGTCCGACGAGGACTGGGCGGCCGTCCTCGACCGGCTGGGCGCCGTGCCCGCCGCGCTGGAGGGCTACCGTGCCTCGCTCGGCCTCGGCCTCGAGCGCGGCCTCAAGGGCGGCCCGCGGCCCGCCGCGACGTTCGTCGAGCAGCTCACCGAATGGGCCGGCGATGAGCGCGGCTGGTTCGAGGAGTTCGTCGCCGACGCGCCCGAGGCGCGCCGCAAGGAGCTGACGGCGGCGGCCCAGGCGGCGACGGCCGCGGTGCGCGACCTGCGCGACTGGATGCGGGACGTGTACGCGCCGGCCGTGGCGGGCGCGCCCGACACCGTGGGCGCCGAGCGCTACGCCCGCTGGTCGCGCTACTTCAACGGCACGGACCTGGATCTGGACGAGGCGTACGCGTACGGCTGGTCCGAGTACCACCGGCTGCTGGCCGAGATGCGCAAGGAAGCCGCGAAGATCCTGCCGGGGGCCACGCCCTGGGAGGCCCTCGCCCACCTCGACGAGCACGGCAAGCACATCGAGGGGGTCGACGAGGTCAGGGCGTGGCTCCAGGGCCTGATGGACGAGGCGATGGACGCCCTCGACGGCACCCACTTCGAACTGGCGCCCCGCGTGCGGAAGGTGGAGGCGATGATCGCGCCTCCCGGCGGCGCCGCCGCCCCTTACTACTCGCCGCCGTCCGAGGACTTCTCCCGCCCCGGCCGCACCTGGCTGCCGACGATGGGCGAGACGCGCTTCCCGGTCTACGACCTGGTGTCGACGTGGTACCACGAGGGCGTCCCCGGCCACCACCTGCAGCTCGCGCAGTGGACGCACATCGCCGACCGGCTCTCCCGCTACCAGGCGACCGTCGGCATGGTCAGTGCCAACGCCGAGGGCTGGGCGCTGTACGCGGAGCGGCTGATGGACGAACTCGGGTTCCTGCCCGACGCGGAGCGCAGGCTCGGCTACCTCGACGCGCAGATGATGCGCGCCTGCCGCGTCATCGTGGACATCGGCATGCACCTGGAGATGGAGATCCCGGCGGATTCGCCGTTCCACCCGGGCGAGCGGTGGACGCCGGCGCTCGCGCAGGAGTTCTTCGGCATGCACAGCGGCAGGCCCGCGGACTTCGTGGAGAGCGAGCTGGTGCGCTACCTGTCAATGCCGGGGCAGGCCATCGGCTACAAGCTGGGCGAGCGGGCGTGGCTGCTCGGCCGGGAGAAGGCGCGCGAGCGCCGGGGCAGCGACTTCGACTTGAAGACGTGGCACATGGCGGCGCTCTCCCAGGGGTCGCTGGGGCTCGACGACTTGGTGGACGTGTTGTCCAAGCTCTGATCGCTCCCGCCGGTGGCCGCGCCGAAGCGGCCGCCGGCTGCCGGCGTCCCGCCGCTCAGTCCTGTGGTGCCGTGCGCAGCCGCACCGCGGAACCGTGCCGCTCCTTGACCACCTCGAGCTGGGTGGGGATGCGGCGGCGCAGGTCGGCGACGTGGCTGACGATGCCGACGCTGCGGTCACGCTCGCGCAGCCCGTCCAGCACGTCGAGGACCTCGTCGAGTGTCTGGTCGTCCAGGGTGCCGAACCCCTCGTCGATGAAGAGCGTGTCGAGGCGCACCCCGCCCGCCTCGTCGCTGACCACGTCGGCGAGGCCGAGGGCCAGGGCGAGGGAGGCGAAGAAGGTCTCGCCGCCGGACAGCGTGGCCGTGTCGCGTGCGCTGCCCGTCCACGCGTCGACCACCTGGAGCCCGAGGCCAGAGCGCCGCTGGCCGCTCCTGGCGTCGGTGTGCACCAGCGCGTACCGGCCCGACGACATGTGCTGGAGGCGTACGGTCGCGGCTGCCGCGACCTGTTCGAGCCGGGCCGCGAGGACGTACGACTCCAGGCGCATGCGCCGCTCGTTGTCCGCGGACGTGCCGGCGGTGAGGGTGGCGAGCCGCGCCACCCGGTCGTACTCGCCGCGCAGTGGCCCGAGGGCGCGCGCCTCGGACTCGGCGCGGCGCGACAGCGCCGCCAGCGCCTCCCGGCGCTCGACCGCCGCGGCGAGGGCCGTGGACGCGACACGCAGCGCGCGCTCCGCCGTCTCGTGCGCGGCCTGGGCCTGTTCGGGGACGGCCGGGGCGTGCGCGCCCGCCTCGTTCGCGTCCGCTTCCGCGAGCCGCTCGGCGACGATCGCGGCCTCCCGCTGCCAGGCGTCGATGGTGTGCTGGAGCGCGCGGCGCCCGGCGCCGTCGAGCAGCGCCGCCGCGGCGGCCTCCGGCGTGTCGAAGCCGGCGCGGAACGCGGCGTCCGCGAGGCGCGCGTCGGCGTCCTTGAGCCTGCGTGCGGTGGCCTCGACGGCGCGTACCGCCTCGGCGGCCGCTGCGAGACCGTCCGCTCGGCGCCCCAGTTCGGCCGCGCGCTGGGCGACGCTGCCCGCCGCGCCCCGTACGCGCGTCAGCTCCCGCTCGACGGCGGCCTGTTCGCGGTCGAGCGCCTCGCGCTGCGAGGTGCGGGCGGCGATCCTTCGCTCGGCCTCCTGGAGCACGGCCTGCCTCTCGCGGTGTTCGCGCTCCCCCGCGGCCAGCGCCTCGCGCGCGGGGTGCGCCAGATCGGTAGAGCACACGACTGAACCCCGGTCACCCATGCGACTCGCATGCCATCCTCTGCATGAGG
>NZ_JAGIQL010000062.1 GCF_017813245.1 Streptomyces montanisoli | reverse complement strand
CCGCCCCCCCCCCCCCCCACCCGCCCCCCCCCTTTATAAAGGCAGTGGACGGCTTAGGGGATACATCGGTGACAGGAGCTAAGTCGCGTGCTCTTCCGATCTCGCTGCGGTCACGGCGGGGCGGGCCCGCCCGTGGAGAGAACGCCGCGGGCGCCTAGCGCGTGGGACTGCCGGCCGAGCGCGCGGCCGGCCCCTGCCGCGCCCACGGCCGGCACCGGGCCATCTGGACGAGCGGCTGAGCAGGTCGAGGGCACGGTCGCGCACGCCGCATACGCATACGAGCCCGGCCGAGGCCGAGGACCTCGCGGCGGAGGCGGCCGTACGCCGGGGCGCCCCGCGGCGTCGGCCGCTTCGTCGCGGCCCGGTCCGCAGGGCGCCCCGGCACCCCTCGTGCCCTGCTGCACCGCGCGCCGTGCGCACACGCACCTCGCGGCGCGGCCTCGGCGCCGGTCAGGCGCCCGGCGTGCCGCCGCCGTCGCCGTCCTGCTGGGACATGCGGTCGATGGCGTCCTTCGCCTTGCCCCTGCCCGCGTCGATGCGCTCGCTGTACTTGCCGTTGGTCCTCTCGTCGACCGCGCGTGCGGCCTTGTCGAGCCCCTGGCCGATGCGGTCGCCGTGCTGCGACGCCAGGTCGGAGACCTTGTCCCTCGCCGGCGCGAGCCGCGCCCTGAGCGATTCCCTGAAGCCCATGCGGCACCTTCCCGAAGAGTCACGGACCATCTCATACCTGTACACAGGTTACGGCGGGCAGGCGTGCCGCGCACGGACGGGACGGGGTCCCGCACGGCCCGCCGGATTTGCGAGACTGGGGCGGTGACAAGCGCAGCTCCCGCACCACGGGTCATCGCCGTCGTCGGTCCCACCGCGGCCGGCAAGTCCGATCTGGGCGTCCATCTCGCCCGCGAACTCGGCGGCGAAGTGGTCAACGCCGACTCCATGCAGCTGTATCGCGGCATGGACATCGGCACGGCCAAGCTGACCGAGGGGGAACGCGGCGGTGTGCCGCACCACCTGCTGGACATCTGGGACGTCACCGAGGCCGCGAGCGTCGCCGAGTACCAGCGCCTCGCGCGCGCCGAGATCGACCGCCTGCGCGCCGCCGGCCGCGTCCCCGTCCTCGTGGGCGGTTCCGGGCTGTACGTGCGGGGCGTGATCGACGCGCTCGACTTCCCCGGCACCGACCCCCAGGTACGCGCGCGCCTGGAGTCGGAGCTGACGATGCGCGGCTCGGGCGCGCTGCACGCGCGCCTCGCCGCCGCGGACCCCGCGGCGGCGCGCGCCATCCTGCCGAGCAACGGCCGACGCGTCGTCAGGGCCCTTGAGGTGATCGAGATCACCGGCAGGCCCTTCACCGCCAACCTCCCGGGACACGAGGCCGTCTACGACACCGTGCAGATCGGCGTCGACGTGGAGCGGCCCGAGCTCGACGCGCGCATCGCGCTGCGCGTCGACCGCATGTGGGAGGCGGGACTCGTCGACGAGGTGCGCGCGCTGGAGGCGCGCGGCCTGCGCGACGGGCGCACGGCGTCGCGCGCACTCGGCTACCAGCAGGTGCTCGCCGCCCTCGCCGGCACGTGCACGCAGGACGAGGCGCGCGCCGAGACCGTCCGTGCCACCAAGCGCTTCGCGAGGCGCCAGGACTCCTGGTTCAGGAGGGACCCGCGCGTGCACTGGCTCGCGGGCGGAGAGGGCGCCGTTGAGGAACTGCGGCGGCGGGCTCTCGCGTTGGTCGAACGGGCGGTCACAGCCTGATCACGTGATGGCATCGGGACGCTCCGGGCGCCATTTCCGGGCCATGGGGCGTGCCATCATCGAGCATCGATCCACCCGTGGAGTCCGAGTTGGGAGGGCGCGTGGCGATGGAGGCCGGCCCTCGCGATCCCCAGTCGGCGACGCGGAACGCGCCCGAGCAGTCCGGCGAGGACGCGCCCGTTCCCGTCCCGGGCCAGTCCCCGGGACCCGGCCACTCCGTGCCGCCCGGCCTCAGCGCCGACGGTCCCGGCCAGGGCCTGACGCCCGACGGTCTCGCCTCCGACGGCCCCGAGGACGACCCGGAGTCGGAGCCCGCCACACCCGAGGTCGAGGTGGAGCTCAGGCCGCAGGGCCGGTTCCGCATCTGGCAGATCGCCCCGATCGTCGTACTCGCCGGCGTCGGCTCCCTCATGTTCGCCTTCCCCCTCGCGTTCGGCACGGGCGACGGCGGTTCCGTGATCGCGATGCTCGGCCTGCTGCTCGGCTGCTGCGCCGCGGGATGGGGCATGACGGCCGCCCGCAGAGTCGGCTACACGTGGCCGGGCCTGCCCTCCAAGTCCTCGGGCGAGCGGGCCGACTGGCGCTTCGTCGCGCTGTACGTCGCGATCGCCGCGGTCGTCGTGGCACTCGCGGTCTGGCGCGTCGCGCGGCTGCGCTGAGCAGGGCCGCGCGAAGGGCCGGAGAGGGCTCGCGAGGCCGGCATCGCCGGTTGTCGGCGGTGGCTCCTACGATGGACCTGTGACGGCACCGACCACGCCCCTGGCGTACCTCAAGGGACACGGCACGGAGAACGACTTCGTGATCGTTCCCGACCCGGACAACGCGCTCGACCTGCCGCCGCGCCTCGTGGCCGCGCTCTGCGACCGCAGGGCCGGTGTCGGCGGGGACGGCGTGCTGCACGTGGTGCGGTCCGCCGCCCACCCGGAGGCGCGCGCGATGGCCGCGGAGGCCGAGTGGTTCATGGACTACCGCAACGGCGACGGCTCGGTCGCCGAGATGTGCGGCAACGGCGTCCGCGTCTTCGCCCGGTACCTCCAGCGGGCCGGGCACGTCCGCGCGGGAGATCTCGCCGTCGCCACGCGGGGCGGCGTGAAGCGCGTGCACCTCGCCAAGGACGGCGACGTCACGGTGCACATGGGCCGCGCCACCCTGCCGGAAGGCGCCGTGGACGTCACCGTGGGCGCGAGGACATGGCCCGCGTACAACGTCAACATGGGCAACCCGCACGCGGTCGCGTTCGTCGACGACCTGGCGCACGCGGGCGACCTGCTCGCCCCGCCGCCGTTCGCGCCTGCCGAGGTCTACCCCGACGGGGTCAACGTCGAGTTCGTCGTCGACCGCGGGCCCCGCCACGTCGCCCTGCGCGTGCACGAGCGCGGCTCGGGCGAGACCCGGTCGTGCGGTACGGGCGCCTGCGCCGTCGCCGTGGCCGCGGCCCTCAGGGACGGCGCCGACCCGGCCGCGAGCGGCACACCCGTCACGTACACGGTGGATTTGCCGGGCGGCCGCCTTGTGATCACGCAGCGGCCCGGCGGGGAGATCGAGATGACGGGTCCCGCAGTGATCGTCGCCGAGGGAGTGATCACCACGGAATGGCTCGAAACGGCCTTCGGTTGAAACATGCAGGCGTTCGCTTGAACGGGTGATCCGTTTCACGCTGAACGAGTGCGGGTCCGGTCCACGTTGTGGGCTCGATAGCATCAAGCACCGGCCCCGAGGGCGCACCCCCGTCCCTCGTACCGCCGGTCGATCCTGCCCGGAGGTTGCCCATGAGTGCAGAGGCCACCAGCCCTGGTGTCCATGGCCGCAGGCGCGGCCTGCCCCGTATCGACCTCCGCCGGCTGGGCAGGGCGGCCCTGCTGGGGCCCGCGTCGCGCGACCGGCTGCCCGACGCCATAGGGCATGTGGCCGAGGCGCACAGGGCGCACTTCCCCGACGCCGACATGTCGGTCCTGCACCGCGCGTACGTGCTCGCCGAGGCCTCGCACCGCGGCCAGTACCGCAAGAGCGGTGAGCCGTACATCACCCACCCGCTCGCCGTCACGCTGATCCTCGCCGAACTCGGCGCCGAGACCACCACGCTGACCGCCGCGATCCTGCACGACACCGTCGAGGACACCGACGTCACCCTCGACCAGGTCGGCCGCGAGTTCGGCGAGGAGGTCCGCTACCTCGTCGACGGCGTGACCAAGCTGGAGAAGGTCGACTACGGGGCGGCGGCGGAGCCGGAGACGTTCCGCAAGATGCTCGTCGCCACGGGCAACGACGTACGCGTGATGTCGATCAAACTCGCCGACCGGCTGCACAACATGCGCACGCTCGGCGTGATGCGCCCGGAGAAGCAGGAGCGGATCGCCAAGGTCACCAGGGACGTGCTCGTGCCACTCGCCGAGCGGCTCGGGGTCCAGGCGATCAAGTCCGAGCTCGAGGACCTGGTCTTCGCCATCCTGTGCCGCGAGGACGCGGCCAGGGCCCGCGCCCTCATCGCTGAGAACGCCTCCGCGGGCGACGCGCTCGTGTCGACCGCGCAGGACGTGCGCCGGGTCCTGCGCGAGGCGGACCTCGCGGCCGAGGTCCTCGTCAGGCCACGCCACCTGGTCTCCGTCCACCGCGCCAGGGTCAAGCGCGGCGAGCTGCGCCCCACGGACTTCGGCAGGCTCCTCGTACTCGTCGCCGAGGACGCCGACTGCTACGGCGTGCTCGGCGAGCTGCACACCTGCTTCACTCCGGTGATCTCCGAGTTCAAGGACTTCGTCGCCGCCCCCAAGTTCAACCTGTACCAGTCGCTGCACACCGCGGTCGCGGCCCCCGACGGCTCGGTCGCCGAGGTCCTGATCCGCACCCACCAGATGCACAAGGTGGCCGAGGCCGGGGTCGTCGCCCTCGGCAACCCCTACGCGCCGGTGCCCGCCGCGGGCGACGGCGGCGACGCGCCCGACGGCGAGCGCGCCGACCCGACGCGCCCCGGCTGGCTCTCCCGCCTGCTGGAGTGGCAGGAGTCCGCGCCCGACCCCGACACGTTCTGGAAGACGCTCCGCGCCGACCTGGCACAGGACCGCGAGATCACCGTCTTCCGTGCGGAGGGCGGCATGCTCGGCCTGCCCGCGGGCGCCACCTGCGTGGACGCGGCCTACGCCCAGTACGGCGAGGCCGCCCACCGATGTCTGGGCGCGCGCGTCAACGGCCGCCTCGTCGCCCTCGGCACCGTGCTGAACGACGGCGACACCGTCCAGGCGCTCCTCGCCCACGACACCACCTCGGGGCCCTCGCCCGAATGGCTCGAGCACGCCCGCACGCCCTCCGCGCGCATCGCCATCACCGGCTGGCTCGCCGCGCACCCCGACGCGGCGGCGCTGCCCGACGCCTCGCCCCGGCCGCCCGCCGCGGTCTCGGCAGGGCCGCGCACCACCGCGGGCGTCGTCACGGAACGGCCCGACGCCCCGGTACGGCTCGCGGGGTGCTGCACGCCCGTGCCGCCCGACGACATCACCGCCTTCCAGGTACGGGGCGGCACCGTCACCGTGCACCGCGCCGAGTGCCCGGCGGCCCGCAGGATGAGCCAGTCCAAACGCTCTCCCGTGCCGGTCAGCTGGGCCGCGGGCGACACCGCGGGCTGCCAGGTCACGCTGCGCGCCGAGTCGTTCGGCCGGCCCCGGCTCATGGCCGACCTCACGGACGCCATGTCCACCGCGGGCGCCGCCATCATCTCCGCCACCGTCGAACCGCCGAGCAGGCAGCGCGTACGCCACACCTACACCGTCCAGCTGGCCGACGCCGCGCTGCTGCCCGGCCTGATGAGCGCCATGCGCGAGGTGCCGGGCGTGTACGACGTGAGCCGGGCCCAGCAGCCCGCGCAGGCGTGACGCCCGGGTCGCACGGCGGCGAGCACACCGCACGCGCGTCCGCATCCGGCCCGCCGCCGACCCCGTTCGGCTGAGAGGGGCGCGCGCCGTCCCCGCGAGCGCGCCGTCCCCTGGTAGCGGTGGGGCATGCTCCTCACCTCACGCCGTCTGCGTGCCGCGCTGCTCGCCGCCGCGTCGACCACCCTCGTCGCCGCCGCCCTGCCCGCCCCGTCCCCGCTGGGCATCGGCGACCGCCTCTTCCCCTACCTCGGCAACCCCGGCTATGACGTGGGCAGTTACGACATCGGCCTGACGTACACGGGCGTCAACACCAAGCCGCTCTCCGCGACCACCACCATCGACGCGACGGCCACCCGCAGGCTCGACCGCTTCAACCTCGACTTCACCCACGGCACCGTACGGTCCGTGACGGTCGACGGCAGGCCCGCGGCCTTCGCCACCGCCGGCGAGGACCTCGTCATCACCCCGCGCCACCCCGTCGCCGAGGGCGACCCGATGGAGGTCACCGTCCGCCACACCAGCGACCCCCGAGGCGACAACAGCGCGGGCGGCTGGATCCGCACCCCGGACGGGCTGGTGATGGCCAACCAGGCGAACGCGGCACACCGCGTCTTCCCCTGCGACGACCACCCCTCCGACAAGGCGTACTTCACCTTCCACATCTCGGCGCCCAAGAAGCTCACCGTCGTGGCGAACGGCGAGGAGACCGGCGAGAGCACCGACGGTGCGGACACCACCTGGACCTACCGCACCAGGCACCCCATGGCCACCGAACTCGCCCAGGTCTCCATCGGCACGTCCGCCGTCGTCAGGAGCACAGGCCCGCACGGCCTGCCCGTACGCAGCGTGGTGCCGGCCGCCGACAAGAAGCGGCTCGGCCCGTGGCTCGCCAAGACCCCGGACATGATCCAGTGGATGGAGCAGCGCGTCGGCCGCTACCCGTTCTCCGACTACGGCGTCCTGATCGCCGGCGCGAACACCGGGTTCGAGCTGGAGACGCAGACCCTGTCGCTCTTCGAACGCTCCCTGTTCACGGCCGGCGACGGCTACCCGTCGTGGTACGTCGACTCCCTGCTGGTGCACGAGCTCGCGCACCAGTGGTTCGGCGACAGCGTCTCCCCGCACCGCTGGTCCGACGTCTGGCTCAACGAGGGCCATGCCACCTGGTACGAGGGCACCTACGCGCAGGAGCACGGCGGCCCGGACTTCGCCCAGCGCATGCACGACGCGTACACCAGCTCCGACGCCTGGCGCGCGGCCGGCGGACCGCCCGCCGCGCCCAAGGCCCCCGTGCCGGGGAAGCCGATCAGCATCTTCCGGCCGGTCGTCTACGACGGCAGTGCGCTCGTGCTCTACGCGCTGCGCCAGGAGGTCGGCGCCGCGACGTTCTCCCGCATCGAGCGCGACTGGGTGCGCGAGAACCGCGACTCCTCGGCGTCCTCGGCCGACTTCACCGCCCTGGCCTCCCGCGACGCGGGCCGGGACCTGACGGCCTTCTTCCACGGCTGGCTGTACGGGAAGAAGACGCCCTCGATGCCGGGCCACCCCGACTGGCACAGCGCCAAGCCCGCCCAGCACGCGGCACGGCCCGCGAAGGGGCCCGCAGCGAAGCGGCCCGCGGCGAAGGGGCCCGCGCACCCCACCGCCACGTCCTCCGCGCCCGCCGTCCACGGCGACAAGGCGTCCGCGGCACGTAGCGGTGCGTGAAACACGGGTGACGGCGCGGGCGCGGCGTGCCACCATCGAACATGTCCGGGGGGAATCAATCCGTCCGGCAGGGCGTTGACCCGTTCGACGCCGCACGCATGCGGCATTCCGACGACGTAAGGACCCAATGACCTCCACTTCTCCCTTCCCCCAGGACGCGCAGCACCCCGCGGCGGGCCGCCCGGCCGACCCGCGCACCGACAGCCTTCGGGCCGACGCCCTGATGGAAGAGGACGTCGCCTGGAGCCATCAGACCGACGAGGCCCGCGACGGCGACCAGCTCGACCGGTCCGACCGCGCCGCACTCCGGCGCGTGGTGGGCCTGTCCACCGAGCTCGAGGACGTCACCGAGGTCGAGTACCGGCAGCTGCGCCTGGAGCGCGTGGTGCTGGTCGGCGTCTGGACGACCGGCACGCTGGAGGACGCGGAGAACTCCCTCGCGGAGCTGGCCGCGCTCGCCGAGACCGCCGGAGCGCTCGTCCTCGACGGCGTGGTGCAGCGGCGCGACAAGCCCGACCCGGCGACGTACATCGGCTCGGGCAAGGCGCAGGAACTGCGGGACATCGTCCTCGACAGCGGCGCCGACACGGTGGTCTGCGACGGTGAGCTGAGCCCCGGCCAGCTGATCCACCTGGAGGACGTCGTCAAGGTCAAGGTCGTCGACAGGACGGCGCTGATCCTCGACATCTTCGCGCAGCACGCCAAGTCGCGGGAGGGCAAGGCGCAGGTCGCGCTCGCCCAGATGCAGTACATGCTGCCGAGGCTGCGCGGCTGGGGCCAGTCGCTGTCGAGGCAGATGGGTGGCGGCGGCAGCGGCGGCATGGCCACGCGCGGCCCCGGTGAGACCAAGATCGAGACGGACCGGCGCAGGATCCGCGAGAAGATGGCGAAGATGCGCAGGGAGATCGCGGCCATGAAGACCGGCCGCGAGATCAAGCGCCAGGAGCGCAGGCGCCACCGCGTGCCGTCCGTCGCCATCGCGGGCTACACCAACGCCGGCAAGTCGTCCCTGCTCAACCGCCTCACCGGCGCGGGTGTCCTGGTGGAGAACGCGCTGTTCGCCACCCTGGACCCGACGGTGCGCCGCGCCGAGACGCCCAGCGGGCGGCTCTACACCCTCGCGGACACGGTCGGATTCGTCCGGCACCTGCCGCACCACCTCGTGGAGGCGTTCCGCTCCACGATGGAGGAGGTCGCCGACAGCGACCTGATCCTGCACGTGGTCGACGGATCGCACCCGGTGCCCGAGGAGCAGCTCGCGGCGGTGCGCGAGGTCGTGCACGACGTCGGCGCGAAGGACGTACGCGAGATCGTCGTCGTCAACAAGGCGGACGCGGCGGACCCGCTGGTCCTGCAGCGCCTGCTGAGGGCCGAGCGCAACGCGATCGCCGTGTCGGCGCGCACCGGCGAGGGCATCGCCGAGCTGCTCGCGCTGATCGACGCCGAGCTGCCGCGGCCCGAGGTGGAGGTCGAGGTGCTCGTCCCCTACACGCGGGGCGCTCTGGTCTCCCGGGTGCACGCGGAGGGCGAGGTGCTGTCCGAGGAGCACACCCCGGAGGGCACGCTGCTCAAGGCGCGCGTCCACGAGGAGCTCGCGGCGGCGCTCTCGCCGTACACGCCCGCCGGCGCTCTCTGACGGCGGCCCCGCGAAGGGGCTGACACCGCAGGGCCGTACCCCGATCGAGTCGGGGCACGGCCCTGCCGTCTGTGCGGGCGCCGGCGCCCGGCCCGCGCTCCGCCTGCGTCCCGGCCTGGCGGGCGGCCCCAACGCCGCGCGCCCGGGCCCGCGGGCGCGGTCCGCCGCGACCGCTACCGCGAGGCGAACTTCTTACTGACGCCCTCGTAGACGCCCTTGGCGACCTTGCCGAGGTGCGGCCCGGCCAGCCAGCCCGCCTTCACAGGACCGATCGACGTGTTCGACACGAGCGCGGGCTTGCCGTCGTCGCCCTTCGCGATCCAGCCGCCACCCGACGCGCCACCGGTCATCGTGCAGCCGATCCGGTACTCCGTCGGCGCCGACCGGTCGAGCGAGAGCCGTCCCGGCCTGTCCTGGCACTGGTAGAGCCGCTGGCCGTCGAACGGCGGGGCCGCCGGGTAGCCGTTGGCCGTGATGCTCGCGATGTCGGGCACCGCCGGTGCGTTGAAGTCCACGGGCATGGCCGCGCCCACCGTCTCCTGGAGCGACTTGCCCGTGCCGCCGTTCTCCGGCCTCACGTGCAGCACGGCGTAGTCGTAGGGCGAGCCCTGCCCGCCGGTCTCCGCGCCCTCGGAGATCCACTGCGGCGAGGTCCCGGCCCAGTCGGCCCACCAGACCCCGTACGGGGCGATCTCCTTCTCGCTCGCGCCGCGCAGCGCGGACGCCGTCAGTCCCTTGTTGTTGTACGAGGGGACGAAGGCGATGTTGCGGTACCAGCCGCCCTCCTTGCCGGCGTGCACGCAGTGGCCCGCCGTCCACACCATGTCCGACTTGCCGGGGTGCGCCGGGTCCGTGACCACCGTGGCCGAGCAGACCATCGAGCCCTGCGGGCCGTCGAAGAACAGCTTGCCCTCCACCGGGACGCTGCCGGTGTAAGGCGTCGCCGCCTGCCGCGCGGCCACGGGCGCGGGCTCCGGGTCGGTGACGCCCTGGTCACCGGAGAGGTCGTGCGCCCGCATCGGCTGCTCAGCCGTCCTGTCGGCCTTGCGCATACGGTCCGGGTCCCACAGCCCCTTGATGATCGGATTGACGAAGTCCTGCGCCTGGCGCAGCCACTGGTCCTTGTCCCAGTTCTTCCACGCGCCGTGCTTCCACTTGTCGAGGTCGAACCCGTGCTGCTTCAGCTTGTTCTTGAGGTCGTCCGGGATGGAGAAGCCCGGTTCAGGCGTCACGGTCGCGGACGCGGACGGCGCCGCGCCCGCGTCACCGCCGCCGCTCGGCCCGCACGCGGTCGCGGTCAGCGCCAGAGCGGCCGCTGCGGCCGTCGCGGCCACCAGGCGGACTCCGGGTATCGGACGGTTCGGTGACATCTGGGCTCCCCCTGGAAGGTACGTGTACGCGCAGGGCGGCGTGTTCCCCGGCAACGGCCCCACTATGCCGTTGCCGGGGAACACGCCATACGTCAGGTCCGCGGTTCTGCGCCACGCGCGCGGGCCAGGGATCTTCCCGCCACCCGTGATCCTCCGCACCCGGCGTCGTTGGTACGTGCGGGGGACACGGCCGGCGCCCGCCGCCGAGCCCCGGCGCCCGGCACGCCACGGACGTGCCGGGCATGGCGACAGCGGGAGGACCGGGAGACGTGGCCGTGACGAAGACGATCCCTGCGGCGGCGACCGTGGTGCACGAGGGCATCCTCAGGCGCCAGGCGCAGCGCGAGTCCGCCGCCCGCACGTACGCGCGGTCCCTGCCGATCGTGCCGGTGCGGGCCCGCGGCCTCACCGTCGAGGGCGCTGACGGCCGGCGCTACCTCGACTGCCTCTCCGGCGCCGGCACGCTCGCGCTCGGCCACAACCACCCCGTGGTACTCGAAGCCATCAGGAAGGTCCTCGACTCCGGGGCGCCACTGCACGTGCTCGACCTGGCCACGCCCGTCAAGGACGCCTTCGTCACCGAGCTGTTCACCAACCTGCCGCCCGAACTCGCCGCGCACGCGCGGATCCAGTTCTGCGGGCCCGCCGGCACCGACGCCGTCGAGGCCGCGCTGAAACTGGCGCGCACCGCGACGGGCCGCGAGGGCGTCCTCGCGTTCACCGGCGCGTACCACGGCATGACGGAGGGCGCGCTGGCCGTGTCGGGCGGCGCCCGCGACGTACGGGTCACGCGCCTGCCCTTCCCGCAGGACTACCGGTGCCCGTTCGGCCTCGGCGGCGAGCGGGGCGCCGAGACGGCGGCGCGCTGGACGGAGAGCCTCCTCGACGATCCGAGGGGCGGTGTGCCGCGGCCGGCCGCGATGATCGTGGAACCCGTGCAGGGCGAGGGCGGCGTGCTGCCCGCGCCCGACGCGTGGCTGCGCCGGATGCGGAGGATCACCGCGGACCGCTCGGTGCCGCTCATCGCCGACGAGGTGCAGACAGGCGTCGGCAGGACCGGTAGCTTCTGGGCCGTGCAGCACAGTGGCATCGTCCCCGACGTGATGGTGCTCTCGAAGGCCGTCGGAGGGTCGCTCCCGCTCGCCGTGATCGTCTACCACGAGGATCTCGACGTGTGGCACCCCGGAGCGCACGCCGGCACGTTCCGCGGCAACCAGCTCGCGATGGCCGCGGGCACCGCCACCCTCGCCTTCGTGCGGGAGAACGGCCTCGCCGAGCGCGCCGCGCTGCTCGGCGCCCGGATGCTCGCCCGCCTCAAGGGCCTGGCCGCCGAGCACCCCTGCGTCGGAGACGTGCGCGGGCGCGGGCTGATGATCGGCGTGGAGATCGTCGACCCCGTGGCCGGAGCCAGGGCCGGAGCCGGCGACGGCACCGGACCCGCACCCGCACCCGCGGATGCGGCGCTCGCGCGTGCCGTGCGGCGCGCCTGCCTCGACCGGGGGCTCATCGTGGAACTCGGCGGCCGCGACGGCGCGGTCGTGCGGCTGCTGCCACCGCTGATCCTCACCGACGAACAGGCCGAGGCCGTGCTCGACCGGTTCGCCGACGCGCTGGCCGCCGCCGAGCGTGCCGCCCTCGCGTCCGCAGGACGGTCGCGCTGACCCCGCATCCAGGAACCGCAAAGGAAGACCCGTGAACCCCACCCCCCCGTCCGACCTGCCGGTGGCGCCGGACGCCCCCGAGTCCGTCATGGTGCCCCGCCAGCACAACGGCGCGGAGCGGCACCCGCACGCCGGACGGACGGGCGAGGCCCATCCCGCACCCGCCACCCGCCCCGACCCGCTCGACCACCCCGACGCGCACCGCGCCGCCGAATCGGCGGCCGTGGAGAACCTGCTGCGCTGCTGGGTCAGGGAGAACGACATCCAGGCGCCGGACGGCGGGGTGCTGCGGCTGCCGCTGCCGATGAGCGGCACCGCGCTGCACGTACCGGTCGACTACTGGTCGCCGACCGGCTGGCACCGCTTCGGGCCCGCCTTCCTCGACGGCGCGCCGCACCAGGCGCCGCCCGCCGACGCCGTCACCGTCGCCGCGCTGCTCGGCCGGGAGACCGGCCGCCACCAGGGCACTGACCTCGTCGCCATGGTGGCCGACTCCGCCCGCCACACCGCGCTCTTCCTCGCCCACCGCCGCCACCGGCCCGAACCGGCGCACGGCGCCGACTTGTTCCTCGCCGCCGAGCAGTCGCTGGTGCTCGGCCACCCCATGCACCCCACGCCCAAGAGCAGGCAGGGGCTCTCCGAGGCGGAGGCCCTGCGCTACTCGCCCGAACTCGGCGGCTTGTTCGCCCTGCACTGGGTGGCCGTCGACCGCTCGGTCCTCGCCGCCGAGTCCGCCTGGACGGAGCAGGGCAGGCCGGTGACCGCCGAACGGCTCGCCGGACGCCTGCTCGGCCACGTCCCGCTGCCCCCCGGCACCGTCCCACTGCCGCTCCACCCGTGGCAGGCACGCGACATGACGCACCGTCCGGCGTTCGCCCGGCTGGCCGAGGCGCGGCTCGTGCACGACCTCGGGCCGCACGGCGACCCCTGGCACCCCACCTCCTCCGTCCGCACGGTGCACAGGCCGGGCGCCCCCGCCATGCTCAAGCTGTCCCTCGGCGTGCGCATCACCAACTCGCGCCGCGAGAACCTGCGCAAGGAGCTGCGCCGCGGCGTCGAGGTGCACCGGCTGCTGCGCACCGGGCTCGGCAGGCAGTGGCGTGCCGCGCACCCCGGCTTCGACATCGTCCGCGACCCCGCCTGGCTCGCCGTCGACGGCGAGGACGGCGCTCCGGTGCCCGGCCTCGACGTGATCCTGCGGCACAACCCGTTCGGACCCGCGGACGACGCCGTGTGCGTCGCCGGGCTGACCGCGCCACGCCCGTACCCGGGACGCGGCACGACGTTCTCGCGGCTCGCGGACATCGTCGCGCGACTCGCCGTCCGCACGGGAAGACCCGGGCCCGCCGTCGCCGCCGAGTGGTTCCTGCGCTACCTCCACCACGTGGTCAGGCCGATCCTCTGGCTGGACGGACAGGCGGGCATCGCCCTGGAGGCGCACCAGCAGAACACCCTCGTCCACCTCGACGCCGACGGGTGGCCCATCGGCGGCCGCTACCGCGACAACCAGGGCTACTACTTCCGCGCCTCGCACCGCGAGGCCCTGGAGCGCAGGCTGCCCGGCATCGGCGCCGCCTCCGACACCTTCGTCTCCGACGAGGTGACCGACGAGAGGTTCGCGTACTACCTCGGCATCAACAACGTCCTCGGCCTCATCGGCGCGTTCGGCTCGCAGCGACTGGCCGGCGAGCAGGTGCTCATCGCCGCCTTCCGCCGGTTCCTCGCGGACGCCGCCGCGTCGGGATCCCCGCTGCCCGGGCAGCTGCTGGCCGCGCCCGTGCTGCGCTGCAAGGCCAACCTGCTCACCCGGCTGCACGGCCTGGACGAGCTCGTCGGGCCGGTCGACACCCAGTCCGTCTACGTCACCATCACGAACCCGCTGAGGCCGTGACGGGGGAGGAGAGCGCCGCCATGACGCACGCCGGGGAGCGCGCCGCGGACGGGAGCGCGCCGGCCCCCGCGCGTACCCGCTGTTTCGACGACGGCCTGCTCGACGGCCTGCACGGCTGGGGGCCCGTCACCTGCCCCGCCGGCGTCCTGCGGCTGACGCCCGTGCGGCAGGAACGCGACCTCGCCCTGATCACCCGCTGGATGAACGACCCGGCGGTGGCCGCCTTCTGGGAGCTCGCGGGGCCCGCGTCCGTCACCGCCGCCCACCTGGAGCCGCAACTGCGCGGCGACGGGCGCAGCATCCCCTGCCTCGGCGTACTCGACGGCGTGCCGATGAGCTACTTCGAGGTCTACCGCGCCGACCTCGACCCGCTGGCCCGCCACTACCCGGCGCGTCCCCACGACACCGGCGTCCACGTCCTGGTGGGCGGCGCGGCCGACCGGGGGAGGGGTGTGGGCACCGCCCTCCTGCGGGCAGTGTCGGACCACATTCTCGACCATCGGCCCCGGTGCACGCGCGTACTTGCCGAACCCGACCTGGAGAACACGCCCTCCGTGTCAGCATTTCTGAGCGCGGGTTTCCGCTTCGGCGCGGAGGTGGACCTGCCCGGCAAACGAGCCGCACTCATGATCCGGGACCGTGCACTGCGCCGGCTCCTCTGACCCCACCACAGCGAAGGCCCCGACCGGGTCCCTGCGACCGCCAGTGCCCTACCGTAAGTGACCCGCCGTATTCGAACAGTCGTAGGCGGACCGCCGCCAGGTCCCGCCACCTCCGCTCCGAGGAGCCTCCTCATGTCGACGACGCCCGTGCATGACTCCAGCGACTCCACCGCACTCGCCGCGCCGGCCCTGCCGCACTCACCGCTGTACGCACCGCCGGGACTCACGCCGCACCGCTGGGCCGCGGCGTCCCGCCGGCTGCTGGCCAAGCTGGTCGGCGAGTTCGCCTACGAGGAGATCGTCGCGCCCGTGGAGAGCGGCCGGGGCAGCGGCCACTACGCGCTCGTACTCGACGACGGCTCCCGCCTCCGCTTCCGCGCCCGCCGCGGGGCGTACGGCAGCTGGCGGGTCGACCCGGCGTCGCTGACACGCGCGGGGGAGACGGGCGCGGCCGACGCGGAAGCGGGCGCGGGCGACGCCGAAGGGAGCTGCACGCCCTTCACCGACCCGCTGCGCTTCCTGATGCTGTCCCGCCGGCTGCTGGGCATCGACGGCGACACCCTCGGCCACCTCATACGCGAGCTGACCACGACCGTCGCGGCCGACGCGGCCCTCGACCACACCGCGGCGACCGCCGCCCAACTCGCCGACCTTGGCTACGCCGAACTGGAGGGCCACCAGACGGGCCACCCGTGGATCGTCCTCAACAAGGGCCGCGTCGGCTTCTCCGCGACCGACACCGCACGCTGGGCACCCGAGGCCCGCACGCCCGTCACGCTGCCCTGGATAGCCGTCTCCACCCGGCTCGCCGCCTACCGCGGCAGCCGCGGCCTGACCCGTCCCGCCCTGCTCTACGCCACCGAGCTCGACCCCGAGGTGCGCGCCGCGTTCGACGGCCTGCTCGCCCGGCGCGGACTCGACCCGTCCGGTTACCTCTACCTGCCCGTCCACCCGTGGCAGTGGGACGAGGTGCTGGTCCCGCTCTACGCGCCCGCGATCGCCGACGGATCCATCGTGCCGCTGCCGACCGACGGCGACCTGCGCCTGCCGCAGCAGTCCATCCGCACGTTCCTCAACGTCGACCGTCCCGACCGCCACACCGTGAAGCTGCCGCTGTCCATCCTCAACACCCTCGTGTGGCGCGGCCTGCCGACCCGGCGCACGCTCGCCGCGCCCGCCGTCACGTCCTGGGTGCTCGGGCTGCGCGACGACGACCCGTTCCTGCGCGACGAGACGCGCGTGATCCTCCAGGGGGAGGTCGCGTCCGTGACCGTGCGGCACCCGCTCTACGACCGGCTCCCCGAGGCCCCCTACCAGTACAAGGAGCTGCTCGGGGCGATCTGGCGGCAGCCCCTGCTGACCAGCCTCGACCCCGGGGAGCGCGCCCGCACGCTCGCGGCCCTGCTGCACACCGACCCGGCGGGCCGCGCCCTGACGGCGGAGCTCGTCGCACGCTCGGGGCTCGACCCCGCGCGCTGGCTCGCCCGGCTGTTCGCGGCGCTGCTGCCGCCGCTGCTGCACTTCCTCTACCGCTACGGGACGGTGTTCTCCCCGCACGGCGAGAACACGATCGTCGTCTTCGACGAGCACGACGTGCCGGTGCGTCTCGCGATCAAGGACTTCGTGGACGACGTCAACGTCAGCTCCGTGCCGCTGCCGGAACACGACTCGATGCCGGCTGAGGTCAGGGACGTCCTGCTGACCGAGGACCCCGGTTTCCTCATCCAGTTCATCCACTCCGGCCTCTTCGTGGGCGTCTTCCGCTACCTGGCCCCGCTGTGCGAGGAGCAACTGGGTGTGCGTGAAAGCGAGTTCTGGTCACTCGTACGGGCGGAGATCCTGCGCCACCAGGCACGCTTCCCCGAACTCAAGGACCGCTTCGAAGCGTTCGACCTGCTCACCCCGCGTATCGAACGGCTCTGCCTCAACCGCAACCGCCTCCACCTCGACGGCTACCGCGACCGGGCGGAACGGCCGCACGCCGCCGTGCACGGAACCGTCGAGAACCCCCTCGGCGCGCACCGGCCGCCCGGGGCGTGAGAGCCGGTGTCAGTCCCCGGCCGTAGGGTGGTCGCGCTATGACGAAGCCATCACTCCCCGAGCTCCTCCACGCCGCCGTCACCGCCGTCGGCGGTGTGGAGAGGCCAGGCCAGGTCGCCATGGCCGAGGCCGTGGCCGAGGCCATCGACACCCCGTCCCACCTGCTGGTCCAGGCCGGCACCGGCACCGGCAAGTCCCTCGGCTACCTCGTGCCCGCCCTGGCGCACGGGGAGCGTGTCGTGGTGGCCACGGCAACGCTCGCGCTGCAGCGGCAGCTCGCCGAACGCGACCTGCCGCGCACGGTCGAGGCGCTGCACCCGCTGCTGCGCCGCCGCCCCCAGTTCGCGATGCTCAAGGGCCGAAGCAACTACCTCTGCCTGCACCGGCTGCACGAGGGCATGCCGCAGGACGAGGAGGAGGGCCTGTTCGACCAGTTCGAGGCCGCCGAGCCCACCAGCAAGCTCGGCCAGGACCTGCTGCGCATGCGCGACTGGGCCGACGAGACGGAGACGGGCGACCGCGACGCCCTGACGCCCGGGGTGTCCGACCGCGCCTGGGCGCAGGTGTCGGTCTCGTCGCGTGAATGCCTCGGCGCCACGAAGTGCGCGTACGGGCAGGAGTGCTTCGCCGAGCTGGCCCGCGAGCGCGCGAAGCTGGCCGACGTGGTGGTGACCAACCACGCGCTGCTCGCCATCGACGCGATCGAGGGCGCCCCCGTCCTGCCGCAGCACGAGGTGCTGATCGTGGACGAGGCGCACGAGCTGGTCTCCCGGGTGACGGGCGCGGCCACGGGCGAGCTGACCCCCGGGCAGGTGAACCGCGCGGTGCGCCGGGCGGCCAAGCTGGTGGACGAGAAGGCGGCGGACGCGCTGCAGACGGCCGCGGAGACGTTCGAGCGGCTCATGGAGCTGGCGCTGCCCGGGCGCCTCGAAGAGATCCCGGAAGACCTGGCGTACGCGCTGATGGCGCTGCGTGACGCGGCCCGCACGGTGATCACGGCGCTCGGCAACACCCGCGACAAGTCCGTGCAGGACGAGGACGTCGTGCGCAAGCAGGCCATGGCGTCGGTCGAGTCGGTGCACGGGGTCGCGGAACGGATCGCGAACGGCTCGGAGTGGGACGTCGTCTGGTACGAGCGGCACGACCGGTTCGGCGCTTCGCTGCGCGTCGCGCCGCTGTCGGTGTCGGGCCTGCTCAGGGAGAAGCTGTTCGCCGACCGCTCGGTGACGCTGACGTCGGCCACCCTGAAGCTCGGCGGCGACTTCAACGGCGTGGGGGCGTCGCTCGGGCTCGCCGCGGAGGGCACGGGCGGTGACGAGGTGCCGCAGTGGAAGGGCGTCGACGTGGGCTCGCCGTTCGACTACCCCAAGCAGGGGATCCTCTACGTGGCCCGCCATCTGAACACGCCGGGCCGCGAGGGCTCGCGCGGCGACATGATGGACGAGCTGGCGGAGTTGGTGGAGGCGGCCGGCGGACGCACCCTGGGGCTCTTCTCGTCGATGCGCGCGGCACGGGCGGCGGCGGAGGAGCTGCGCGGGCGGCTCGACGTGCCGATCCTGCTGCAGGGCGAGGAGACACTCGGCGAGCTGATCAAGGGGTTCGCGGCGGACCCGCGCACGTGCCTGTTCGGCACGCTGTCGCTGTGGCAGGGGGTGGACGTGCCGGGGCCGTCCTCGCAGCTCGTGGTGATGGACAGGATCCCGTTCCCGCGCCCCGACGACCCGCTGATGAGCGCGCGCCAGAAGGCGGTGGAGGAGGGTGGCGGCAACGGCTTCATGGCCGTGGCGGCCACGCACGCGGCGCTGCTGATGGCCCAGGGCGCCGGCCGGCTCGTCAGGGCGACGGGGGACCGCGGTGTGGTCGCCGTGCTGGATCCGCGGCTCGCGACGGCGCGCTACGGGAGCTACCTGAGGGCCTCGCTCCCCGACTTCTGGTACACGACGGACAGGAACCAGGCCCGTAAGTCACTGGCCGCGATCGACGCGGCGGCCAAGGCGGAGGGCAAGTAGGCCTCGGGAGCGGGGCTTTCGGGGCTACGGGCGCAGACGAACGGCCCGGCGCGAGTGCGCTCGGGCCGGGGAGTGTCGTTGCGGCTGCGGCAGCCAAGGCTCCCGCCCGTGCGGGCGGGACGCGGCGGCTCGGACGTGGCGTTCAGACGCGGCGCAGGACCGCGACGACCTTGCCGAGGATCGTCGCCTCGTCGCCGGGGATCGGCTGGTAGGCGGCGTTGTGCGGCAGCAGCCAGACGTGCCCGTCCTCGCGCCGGAAGCGCTTCACGGTCGCCTCGCCGTCCAGCATCGCGGCCACGATGTCGCCGTTCTCCGCGACGGGCTGACGCCGTACGGTCACCCAGTCGCCGTCGCAGATGGCCGCTTCGATCATCGAGTCGCCGACGACCTTGAGGACGAACAGCTCGCCGTCACCGACCAGTTGGCGCGGGAGCGGGAACACGTCCTCGACGGACTCCTCCGCGAGGATGGGTCCACCGGCCGCGATCCGGCCGACCAGCGGCACGTACGAGGCGGCGGGCTTGCCCGTGGTGTCCGTCTGCTGCGCGGTGGGCTGGTCGGAGGCGCGGACCTCGTAGGCGCGGGGCCGGTGCGGGTCGCGGCGCAGGAAGCCCTTGCGTTCGAGTGCCATCAGCTGGTGTGCGACGGACGACGTGCTCGACAGGCCGACCGCCTGGCCGATCTCCCGCATCGACGGCGGGTAGCCGCGCCGCTGCACGGAGTCGCGGATGACCTCGATGACCCGGCGCTGCCGGTCCGTGAGTCCAGTGGAGTCCGCCCTGATGCCGGGGGGTCGGCCTGGCAGCGACCTCGCCTTCGCGAGCCCCTCCTGGTCCGTGGTGACGGCGTCCGTCACGGCCTGCACCGGCTCGAACCGGCGCGCGGAGCGGTCCTGCGCGGTGATGGCGGTGCTGTCGGCGGTCGTGGTCACATCGGCCCCTCTCAGGTGTGTTCTCCCTGCTGCACAACGGTAGTGGCTTTCGAAAGGTTGCGCCAAACACACGTTCGAGTGAAAAAGTCCGAACTGCACGCCCTGAGCCGGTGGCTCGGGTGTATGGGCACGCTTCGTGAGGGGCGGAGCCTCCCGGCGGCGGGCCCCGCGTGACGCCACCGTACCGTCGGCCGCGCGGCCGGCGTCCCCCGGCGTCCGGGTCGCTGTCCCCCGGCTCCCGGGACGCCGTCCGCGTCACGTACTCTCATGCCCGGCCCGGGTGCCCGCGCCGTGCCTGGCGCGGTCTCCGCGCCCTCGGGCGTGCGACACGCGCGGGAACGGAATGTGCGGACCATCCCCCACATGTAGTGGTTGGGTAGTCCCCATGGCCCACAGATTGTGGTGCGGCTATGCTGGGGGCAGCTTCTCAGGGGCCGTCGTGCGGCCGTCGTGAAGCCATACAGCCGTGCGGTGAGGGAGGAGTGGGAAGCGTGCACTGTCCCTTCTGCAGGCATCCCGACAGCCGGGTCGTCGACAGCCGGACGACCGACGACGGGACGGCCATCAGGCGCCGCCGCCAGTGCCCCGAGTGCTCTCGGAGGTTCACGACGGTGGAGACCGCGTCGCTGATGGTGATCAAGCGCAGCGGCGTGACGGAGCCCTTCAGCCGCACCAAGGTCATCACCGGGGTGCGCAAGGCCTGCCAGGGCCGCCCGGTCACCGAGGACGCGCTGGCGCAGCTCGGCCAGCGGGTCGAGGAGCAGCTGCGGGCCACCGGCAGCGCCGAGCTTTCCACCCACGACGTCGGTCTCGCCATACTCGGCCCGCTGCGGGAGCTCGACCTCGTCGCGTACCTGCGGTTCGCGTCCGTGTACCGGGCGTTCGACTCGCTCGAGGACTTCGAGGCGGCCATCGCGGAACTCCGCGAGCGGCCGCCCGCCGAGGACGGCGACGGAGCGGGCGGGGGAGCCGAGGCCCCCGAACCCGCCGCCACGGCCGCCGGCTGACCCGGCCGGGCCCGGGCCCGGGCCCGGAAAAACCCCGAGGCCAAGGACTTGCCTCGGGCGCCCAGGGTGGCGCCCGAGGTGTCGCAGATGTGCCCGCAGTCGTGGAACAGCACGGCATGCGCGAGTGTTTTTGTACGTATATGGGAGGCGGCATGACAGAGACGACGAGTGGCCAGGCACGGGGTTCCCGGTCCAAGGGAGCGAAGGCCGGCAAGGGACTGCGGATCGAGCGCGTCCACACCACGCCCGGCGTCCACCCCTACGACGAGGTCACGTGGGAGCGCCGTGACGTCGTCATGACCAACTGGCGCGACGGCTCGGTCAACTTCGAGCAGCGCGGCGTCGAGTTCCCCGACTTCTGGTCGCTCAACGCGGTCAACATCGTCACCAGCAAGTACTTCCGCGGAGCCCTCGGCACCCCGCAGCGCGAGACCGGCCTCAAGCAGCTGATCGACCGGATCGTGAAGACGTACCGCAAGGCCGGCGAGGACCACCGCTACTTCGCCTCACCGGCGGACGCGGAGATCTTCGAGCACGAGCTCGCCCACGCCCTCCTGCACCAGATCTTCAGCTTCAACTCCCCGGTCTGGTTCAACGTCGGCACGCCCCAGCCGCAGCAGGTCTCCGCCTGCTTCATCCTGTCCGTGGACGACTCCATGGACTCGATCCTCGACTGGTACAAGGAAGAGGGGATGATCTTCAAGGGCGGCTCGGGCGCCGGCCTGAACCTCTCCCGCATCCGCTCCTCCAAGGAGCTCCTCTCCTCCGGCGGCAACGCCTCGGGCCCCGTCTCCTTCATGCGCGGCGCCGACGCCTCCGCCGGCACCATCAAGTCCGGCGGCGCCACGCGCCGCGCGGCCAAGATGGTCATCCTGGACGTCGACCACCCCGACATCGAGGACTTCATCAAGACCAAGGTCACCGAGGAGGCGAAGATCCGCGCCCTGCGCGACGCGGGCTTCGACATGGACCTCGGCGGCGACGACATCGCGTCCGTCCAGTACCAGAACGCGAACAACTCCGTCCGGGTCAACGACGAGTTCATGAAGGCCGTCGAGACCGGCTCCAAGTTCGGCCTCAAGGCGCGCATGACCGGCGAGGTCATCGAGGAGGTCGACGCGAAGTCGCTGTTCCGGAAGATGGCGGAGGCCGCGTGGGCCTGCGCCGACCCCGGGATCCAGTACGACGACACGATCAACCACTGGCACACGTGCCCCGAGTCCGGCCGGATCAACGGCTCGAACCCGTGCAGCGAGTACATGCACCTGGACAACACGTCCTGCAACCTCGCCTCCCTGAACCTGATGAAGTTCCTCAAGGACGACGGCAAGGGCAACCAGTCCTTCGAGTCCGAGCGCTTCGCCAAGGTCGTCGAGCTGGTCATCACCGCGATGGACATCTCGATCTGCTTCGCGGACTTCCCGACGCAGAAGATCGGCGAGAACACCCGCGCCTTCCGCCAGCTCGGCATCGGCTACGCCAACCTCGGCGCCATGCTGATGGCCACGGGCCACGCGTACGACTCCGACGGCGGCCGCGCGCTCGCCGGCGCCGTCACCTCGCTGATGACGGGCACCGCCTACCGGCGCTCCGCCGAGCTGGCCGCGGTCGTCGGCCCGTACGACGGCTACGCGCGCAACGCCTCCGCGCACAACCGCGTGATGAAGCAGCACGCCGACGCCAACGCCGTGGCGACCCGCATGGACGACCTCGACACGCCGATCTGGGCCGCGGCCACCGAGGCCTGGCAGGACGTGCGGCGCCTCGGCGAGAAGAACGGCTTCCGCAACGCGCAGGCGTCGGTCATCGCGCCGACCGGCACCATCGGCCTCGCGATGTCCTGCGACACCACGGGACTCGAGCCCGACCTCGCCCTCGTCAAGTTCAAGAAGCTGGTCGGCGGCGGGTCCATGCAGATCGTCAACGGCACGGTGCCGCAGGCGCTGCGCCGCCTCGGCTACCAGGAGGAGCAGATCGAGGCGGTCGTCGCGCACATCGCCGAGCACGGCAACGTGGTCGACGCGCCCGGCCTGCGCCCGGAGCACTACGAGGTGTTCGACTGCGCCATGGGCGAGCGCTCCATCTCCGCGATGGGCCACGTCCGCATGATGGCCGCGATCCAGCCCTGGATCTCGGGCGCGCTGTCCAAGACGGTCAACATGCCCGAGTCCGCGACGGTCGAAGAGGTCGAGGAGATCTACTTCGAGGCGTGGAAGCTGGGCGTGAAGGCGCTCGCCATCTACCGCGACAACTGCAAGGTCGGCCAGCCCCTCTCGGCGAAGAAGAAGGAGCAGGAGAAGGCCGAGGTCACCGCCAAGGCGGAGGACGCCATCCGCGAGACGGTCGAGAAGGTCATCGAGTACCGGCCGGTGCGCAAGCGCCTGCCGAAGGGCCGCCCCGGCCTGACGACGTCCTTCACGGTCGGCGGCGCCGAGGGCTACATGACGGCCAACTCCTACCCGGACGACGGCCTGGGCGAGGTCTTCCTGAAGATGTCGAAGCAGGGCTCGACCCTCGCCGGCATGATGGACGCCTTCTCGATCGCGGTCTCCGTCGGCCTCCAGTACGGCGTGCCGCTGGAGACGTACGTCTCGAAGTTCACCAACATGCGCTTCGAGCCCGCCGGCATGACGGACGACCCGGACGTGCGGATGGCGCAGTCCATCGTGGACTACATCTTCCGCCGCCTCGCGCTGGACTTCCTGCCGTTCGAGACCCGCTCGGCGCTCGGGATCCACTCGGCCGAGGAGCGCAAGCGCCACCTCGACACGGGCTCGTACGAGCCGGCCGAGAGCGAGGTGGATGTCGACGCGCCGGCGCAGTCGGCGCCGCGCGGCCAGGACACCGGACTCAAGGCGGTCGCCTCCCCGGCCACGACGGCCGCCGCGTCGGCGGCCCCGGCCCCGCAGGAGGCGCACACCTCCGCCGAGCTGGTGGAGATGCAGCTGGGCATCAGCGCGGACGCGCCGCTCTGCTTCTCCTGCGGCACGAAGATGCAGCGCGCGGGCTCCTGCTACATCTGCGAGGGCTGCGGCTCGACCAGCGGCTGCAGCTGACGCGAGAGTGACCCCCTGACAGGGGTGTGGCCCCCGGAGCGCCTCTGCTCCGGGGGCCACGGCCTTTTCACGAGCCTGCCTCAGCGGCCGGTTCGGTGGCTCAGTGGTACCTGACCTCCAGCGGACGGTGCACCGACTGCGCCGGTGCGGTGACGGTCAGGGTCCTCGAGCCCGCGTCGAAGGACCAGTGGGAGGCGCTGACCCTCCGGCCGTTGACGAAGACCTGCTTCGGCGCGTGCGCGTTCACGAAGGAGACCGTCCAGGCCCGGTGGGACACCTGGCCCTTGAACGAGCGCGACGCCGGGGCGATCGTGAGCGTGTGGTTCGCCCCGTGCTCGGCGTAGCGGATCGCCGTCGTGGCGCTCTGCCTGCTGTCGGTCGTGGTGCCGTTGTCCTCGTAGAGGCTCGTGGACCCGGGCGCGCCCTGTGCCACGGTGACCGTCGCCTTGGTGAGGGGGTTCTGTACGTCATTGGCGACGTTGCCGGTGCGCGTCGTCATGATGCCGCCGGACTTGATGAAGACGGGCATCGAGTCAAGACCGGTGGTGATCTTCTGCGTGGTGCCTCCCGCGTACGTCTTGCCGGTGAAGTAGTCGGTCCACGAGGAGCCGGCCGGGAACCAGACGGACGTCGTGGCCGAGTCGCCTGGCGTGGTCACGGGGGCGACCAGCACGTCGGGGCCGTAGAAGTACTCGCTGCCCGCCGTCGCGTACGCGTCCTGGCTCTCCGGGTACTGCACGTAGGTCGGCCGCACGACGGGGGTACCGGTGCGGTTGGCCTGCTCGGAGAGGCTGTACGTGTACGGGACGAGGTCCTCCCGCAGGTTCAGGAACTTCTCGGCCGACTTGTCCGCGGCCGGGCCGTACTGCCAGGGCAGCCGGTCGGCGTGGTTGCCGTGCAGGCGGTCCACTGGCTGGAAGGTGCCCAGCTGCACCCAGCGCGCGTACAGGTCGTCGGGCAGCTTCGTGGTGCCGGGTTCCGCGCCCTTGGCCTGCGTGCCGTCGTTGTTGAACCCGCCGATGTCGTGCGACACGTTGGACAGGCCGGTGGACGCCGACTCGCCCGGCGTGTAGCCGACCTCGTACTTGAGGGTGGCCCAGCTGGACGTGGAGTCACCGGTGAAGTGCGCGGTGGTGCGCTTGTCGGCCCACGGCCCCGTCGGCAGGCCGTGCGGGTTGTAGTTGCCCTGCGGCAGCGCCCCGAAGGCCCGGGAGAGCGCGAAGGAGCGCTCGCCGTTCTTCGCCGAGTCGTCGGCGTACTGCTGGTTGATCCACGCGTCGGGCGTGACCCCGCCGAGGGACGAGACGGACGCGTCGCAGCACCAGTCGAGCCACCAGACGTCGACGCCGGCCTTGTCCATGGGCTCGTGCAGGTCGAAGTAGGCCTTGAGCTGGTCGGGGTCGGCCCAGTCGAAGGTGTACGTGTTGTTCCCGCTGTCCTTCAGCTTGCCCTTGGCCGTGGCCTGCGCCTGGGCGAACCTGGGATCGTCACCGGAGATGCTCGGGTGGATGTTGAGCGAGTTGTGCAGCCCCTGCGCGGCCGACCAGTCGAAGAACGCCTTGGGGTCGGGGAACTTCTTCGGGTCCATCTCCCAGCCGTCCCAGGTGCTGGGCGACTTGAAGTCCGTGTCCGTCACCAGGGCGTCGAGCGGGACGCCGTCCGCGCGGAACTTGGGCAGGATGGTGTTCTCGTAGTCCGCGGCGCTGCGGTCGTAGTACTCGGAGTACCAGACGCCGTAGGCCCAGCGCGGCAGCAGCGCGGAGGGTCCCGTCAGGGTGGCGAGGTCGGACAGGCCCTGCTGGTAGTCGTGTCCGTAGCCGAACACGTACCCGTCCTGGTAGCCCTTGCCCCCGTGGTCGCCCCGCTGCGTGACCTTCTGGGTGGCGTTGTCGAAGATCGCCGACGGGGTGTCGTCGAGCAGCGTCCAGCCGTCCTGGTAGAGCAGTCCCGGCGTCGTGGGCGCCTCGCCGTTGACGCCGTCGAGGCTGCGGCGGTACCCGCCGAGCGGCGCGTGCGGGGAGAGCAGCGGCGAGGTGCGCGAGGTGACAGCGGCGGTGTCGAGGTTGACGCGGCAGCCGTCGTCCTCGGGGCAGCCGACGGTCACGTCGTTGGCCCCCGCGGCCAGGCGCACCGGGACGGTGGCCGTGCGCCAGGCGTCCCAGTCGCTCGTGGCGGGGAGCGAGGCCTTCACCGGGTCGCCCGTGCCGGCCTTGACGGAGATGTCACGGGCGGCGCCGCTCGCGTCGCCGTTGGAGTACCGCAGCTGGAGGGCGTAGTCGCCGGCCTTGGGCACGTCGACGACGTGCAGCGTGTCCCGCGCGCTCGAGGACTCGAGCCCGGCCACGAAGCCGCGGCCCGAGTAGCCGTTGTGGTCGGACTTGAGCGCGGCCGAACCGCCGAGGCCGGCGGTCTCGGCCTCGCAGAGGGTGCCGAAGGAGCAGTCCTCGACCGGTGGCGCCACGGGGTCCGGGTAGGGCGCTCCCGGCGTCAGGATGGCAACGTTGTCGAGGTTGACGTTGCCGGAGTCGGCCGCGGTGCGGGCGAAGGTGACGGTGTGGGTGCCGGCCGACAGGTCCAGCGTGACCGACGCCGTGGACCAGGTGTCCCAGCTCGCGGTCTTCGGGAGCGTCAGCGTCTTCGCGGCGCCGCCGTCCGCCGACACGCTCAGGGTGCGGTCCTTGTCGCCGCCGTCGCCGCCGACGGCGTTCGCGTAGCGGGTGGCGACCTGGTAGGTGCCGGCCTTGGCGACGGTCACGGAGAACGACAGGGAGTTGCCCGTCGACTGGAAGCCCGCCGCGAAGCCGGAGCCGGTGTAACCGGAGTGGTCCATGGCGACGCCGACGCCGTTCAGCGTCTGGTTCTCCGCCTCGCACCGCGTCCCGACGGCGCAGACCGGCGCGTCGGGCCAGGGAGCGGCGGTGACCGACTGCTTGCCGGCCTTCTCCGTCACCTTCAGGTTGTCCGCGGTGAACTTCCCCGAGCCGACCTTGTACGTCAGCGTCATGGCGCTCGTGCGGATCGTCAGCTTGCCGTGGCGCGTCGACGACGTGAACGGGGTCCTGCCGAACGTGTCGCGGCCGATGGCGTTGAAGGTCGCCGCGTCGACGAACTTCGCGTCCCCCGCGTACTCGGTGCGGATGAGCGTCGGGGAGAGGACCTCGAACCGTGCGTCGCCCGAGACGACCTCAGAACGCGCGGCGCCGTGACCGCGACCCGCGTGCGCGGCCCCCGCCGCCTGTGCGGGGAACCCGGCGGCCCCCAGGGCCACCAGGACGCCGGCCGCGGCAGCGGCCGACGTGATTCTGCGACGTTGTCGCCATCTGTGAGCCATGGAACCCGGTACTCCTTCGGTATCTCCTGGAGGGGGTACTCCGACCGCTGACAACGATGTCAGAAATCGGCGAGGCGGCAGCCTGGACGCGCACCACCGGGGTGCGGAAAAGGGAGTGGGCACGTCTCGAAGCGCCGGTACGAGTACGGCGGTTGCCAGCGGGACACACTGTCCGAGCCATCCGCGACCGCCCCTCGACCGGCACCGGTACCTCAGATCATGTTCCTTTCAATATCAACCCACGGCGCCAGGCGTCGTCAATACGTCGGCGCGACCGGGAAGATGACGCGACGGGCCCACGGGGCCTGCTCCGGGCGGGGTCGCCGCGGGGCGGTCAGGCCTCGCCCATCCTGCGCGCGAACGTCTGCGGATCGGCGTCGAAGCCGCGCACGTCCGGGCGGAAGCGCCAGGCCCCGCCCCGTTCACGGAAGAACTCGGCCAGCGCGGCCGCCTTGGCGTGCGGTACCCCGGTGAAGTCGAAGCGTGCCAGCTCGTCGTGGTCCTCGACGATGCGTACCTCCGGGTCGGCTATCTCGCCGAACGTCCGCTCCCCGTCGCCCTGCTGGATCGCGACGCCCACGATCACCCGCGTGTACGCGTCGCTCGACCGGTCCAGCTCGAGCGTCATCTCCTCGTCCGTGCCGAGGCCCTGGCCCGTCCTGCTGTCGCGGTTCAGCGTGATCGTCCCGTCGGGCGAGCGGCTGTCGAAGTGGACCACGTACACGGGTGCCCCGTGCGGCGCGTCCGCCGCGAACACCCCGGCGATCAGGTCGAGATCGTGGTCGGGCGCGCCCAGCGGGCTCGGGTCCCACCGGAGCATGACCTCGACCTTCGACAGTCCCTTGTTGGCGTTGCCCACCGCTCGGCCCTCCCCCTCGAAGTGCGCCGACGCTTCCTCATGGCACTTCAAAGAGTAGTCCCGGCCCCTGACAACGGTCCGCCGAACCTGGAACGTGACCGGGGCCACGCCACGGGCCTTACGATGGCGCGGTGCTGGTCAAGTGGACTCGCTGCACCGTGGTCGACCGTCGCGGGTTCGAACGCGGGCAACGTAAGTGGGCGGGGTTGCTCGGTGAACCGGGTTTTCGGGGGCAGGGCGGGGGATGGAGCAGGATACGTCCCGGCGTGGCCCATGTGTTCGCGTTCTGGGAGAGCCGGGCGTTCTACGACTCGTTCATGGCGCGTTCCCACGACCGCCTCGCCTCCGGGCAGGCCGGTACGTTCACGGACGCGCAGGTGAAGCTCTTCGACCACCGGTTCGACGTGAAGACCGGCTTCGAGCCCCGGTTCACCGACGCGGACGTGGTGAGGGTCGCGCACAGCAGGGTGCACGAAGAGCGCGTCGAGCATTTCGCGCTCATGCAGGAGAAGGTCTGGAACCCGGCGATGGCCGGCTCTCCCGGCATGGTGCGCGGGCTGTTCGGCGGCGCGCCGGGCAACGAGTTCCTCGTGCTCTCCATGTGGCAGTCTGCCGCCGAGCACGGCAAGTACCGCGTGGAGCGCGTCGAACGATTGACGCTGCGCGCGCAGACGGCGACGGACGTGGCGGCGCTCGCGGGGGACATCGTCGACCTCGAAGCGCCCTGGACGGTGTGACGCACGGAGCCGGGCCGCGCCGCGCCGTCCGCGCCTTCCGGGTTGCGGGCCGACCGTCAAGATCCACTCGCGCCGCTCAGGGTCGGAGTCATGGCACGACCCAGGCGCATCATCCTCGTCAGGCACGGCGAGTCCGAGGGCAACGCCGACGACTCGGTGTACGAGCGCGTCCCCGACCACGCGCTGAGCCTGACGGAACGCGGCATGCGCCAGGCCGAGGCGACGGGCGAGCGGCTGCGGGACGTGTTGGGGGACGAGCGCGTCAGCGCCTATGTGTCCCCCTACCGGCGCACCCACCAGACGCTGCGGGCCCTCGCGCTCGACCGCTGCCTCGTACGGGTCAGGGAGGAGCCGCGCCTGCGGGAGCAGGACTGGGGCAACTGGCAGGACCGCGACGACGTGCGCCTGCAGAAGGCCCACCGGGACGCGTACGGCCACTTCTTCTACCGCTTCGCGCAGGGCGAGTCGGGCGCGGACGTCTACGACAGGGTCGGCGCCTTCCTGGAGAGCCTGCACCGCGGGTTCGAGCAGCCGGACTCGCCGCCGAACGTGCTGATCGTCACGCACGGCCTGACCATGCGGCTGTTCTGCATGCGGTGGTTCCACTGGACGGTCGCCGAGTTCGAGGCCCTGTCCAACCCGGGCAACGGCGAGACCAGGAGCCTGCTGCTGGGCGAGGACGGCACGTACGGACTCGACCGCCCGTTCGCCAGGTGGCGCGAGCCGGAAGAGCCGTAGGCGCGTGCGGTTAGATTGGCAGGGCGATGACCGCTGACCACACACCCGGACGACCGGCCGAGCCGGAGACCGTACCCGCCGCCACTTCCGCTTCCACCTCCACCTCCACCTCCACCGAGATCCGCTACGCGCGTGCCCTGGCATCCCTGCGGGGCCTGTCCGTGGGGGACGCCCTCGGCTCCCAGTACTTCGTGCCAGGAAACCATCCGCTGCTGAAGCGGCGCGAGACACCGCCGGGCACCTGGCAGTGGACCGACGACACCGAGATGGCCGCCTCCGTGCTGGCCGTGCTCGCCGCGCACCGCCGGGTCGACCAGGACGCGCTGGCGCACTCGTTCGCCGAGCACCACGACTTCGACCGCGGTTACGGCCCCGCCGTGAACCGCATGCTGCGGCTGGTCCGCGAGGGCGGCGACTGGCGTGCCCTCGCCTCCGGGCTGTTCGACGGGCAGGGGTCGTGGGGCAACGGCGCCGCCATGCGCATCGCCCCGCTGGGCGCCTGGTACGCCGACGACCCGGAGCAGGCCACGCACCAGGCCGAGATCTCCGCGTACACCACCCACCAGCACCGCGAGGCCGTCGCGGGCGCCATGGCGGTGGCCGCCGCCGCGGCACTCGCGGCGGACCCGTCCGGCCCGCCCGCGCCCGACGCGCTGCTCGACGGCGTCGTGGCCCTGGTGCCGCGCAGCGCGGTGGGCCAGGGGCTGCGCAGGGCGCGCGACATGCTGGACTACGGCGACCCGGGCACGGTCGCCGCCGTCCTCGGCTGCGGCCGCCGCACCAGCGCTCACGACACCGTGCCGTTCGCACTGTGGTCGGCGGCGCGCGCCCTCGGTGATTTCGAAGGCGGCTTCTGGACCACCGCGCAGGCAGGCGGCGACGTCGACACGACGTGCGCGATCTTCGGGGGAGTGGTCGCCTCGTCGGCAGCGGGCGCCCCGCCCGCGGACTGGACCGCGCGCACGGAGCCCCTGCCGGCCTGGCTGACAGGAAGCTGACGCCGCTCCCGGGAGGCCTGCCCGAACGGGGCGGCAGCGACGGCGAACCGGCCCGCGTCGCCGACAGGCCCCCCGGCTGTCGCGGCGCGTGCCCGCGGCGTACGCTTGCTCGCGCTATGCCGTACGAAGCACCCACGCACACCGTCGAGCGCTCGCTCCGCGCCACCACAGGCGCCAAGATCGTGGCGGGTATCGACGAGGTCGGCCGTGGCGCGTGGGCGGGCCCCGTCACGGTGTGCGCGGCCGTCACCGGACTGCGCAGGGCCCCCGAGGGGCTCACCGACTCCAAGCTCCTGACGCCGAAGCGGCGCACCGAACTGGCCGCCGTGCTGCACGGATGGGTCACCTGCCACGCGCTGGGGCACGCGTCACCGGAGGAGATCGACGCCCTGGGGATGACCGCCGCCCTGAGGACGGCGGCCGTCCGGGCGCTGGACGCGTTGCCCGTGGTGCCCGACGCGGTGATACTCGACGGCAAGCACGACTACCTCGGCGGGCCCTGGCGCGTCCGTACGGTCATCAAGGGCGACCTGTCCTGCGTGTCCGTCGCGGCCGCCTCCGTGCTCGCCAAGGTCCGCAGGGACGCGATGATGGCCGAACTCGGGGGCAACGCCGCCGAGTACGCGCCGTTCGCCTTCGGCGACAACGCCGGCTATCCCTCGCCGGTGCACCGGGTCGCGCTCGAGGAGTGGGGGCCGACACCGCACCACCGGCTCTCCTGGGCCTACCTCGACGCGCTGCCCCGCTGGCGTCACCTGAAGAAGACGCGTGTCCCCGCGCCGCCTGGCGCACCAGAGGACGGGGTCCAACTCGGTCTCGATTTCTGAACCTTCCGAACAAAGCCTTCTGTTCGTGTGCCTTACGGACACAACATGGGTACAGCCGCAGACATGGGCACAAATGTGCCCACCCGCCGACGCCTCACCGGTCGGCGTTTGATAGACATCCAGTCATGCCTCTCACCCCCGAGGAGCCTCAGATTCACGAGAGAGCCCAGGGTCCCCGCGCGACACCGGCCGCAGGCCACACCGCGCCGACCCCACGTCCCGTACCCGGTCCGCGCCCCGTGCCGGGGCCGCGATCGGCGGCCACGCCGCGGCCCGGACGCCCGGGCCCCGGTCCCGCGAGGCCGGCGGCGCCGCCGGCGCAGCGCTCGCACTCCTCCGCAGGGCAGCCGAAGGCGCCCACCGGGAACACACCGGCCGCGAACATGCCGGCCGCGAACGCGCCGGCGGGGAAGGCGCCCGCTGAAAAGGCGCCCGCCACGCCGTCCGCCGCGCCCCAGATCCAGCTCATCCCCGCGTCCGCGGACGGAGCGCTCGACGCCGCGGAAGAAGCGGTGGACCTGCTGCTCGACTCGGGCCGCGCGCCCGGTGATGTCCTGGTGCTCACCACGGGCGAGCAGCATCCGTGGGCGACCCACGAACTCTCCTTCGGGGAGGCGTCCTACTGGGCGCAGCACGACGCGCACGAGGACGTGTTCTTCGCCGACGGCGCGGCCGTCTCGCGTGCGCGTCCGCGGCCCGTCGTCGTCGTCGCCGTCAACGGGGAGGACAGCGCAGCGCAGGTGCTGCCGCCGGCGCTCGAGCGCGCGACGGCGCTGCTCGTCGTGTGCGGCGATCCGCAGAGGATCAACGCCGTGCTCGGCGCGGGCGTCTGAGAGGCCTCGCACCGCACGTGACCGGCCGGCCCCGCCCCTGAGAAGCCAAGGGCGGCGGCCGGACCGTCGCGTTCCCCGCCGGCGGGGTGGATTGGCCGATTGTCCGAGCCATCGGGTTGCATGGGGGCATGGACGATCCGCAGCTGCGCACCGAAGCCGACGCCATCCTCGCCGAGCTGGTCGGTGACCCGGAGGGCTCGGCGAGACTGCGCGAGGACCAGTGGCAGGCCGTGGCCGCCCTGGTCCAGGAGCGCCGGCGTGCGCTGGTGGTGCAGCGCACCGGCTGGGGCAAGTCGGCGGTGTACTTCGTCGCCACCGCGCTGCTGCGCAGGCGCGGCTCCGGCCCGACGGTGATCGTCTCGCCGCTGCTCGCGCTCATGCGCAACCAGGTCGAGTCCGCGGCGCGTGCCGGCATCCGCGCGCGCACCATCAACTCGGCCAACCCCGAGGAGTGGGACACCATCCACGCCGAGGTGGAGCGCGGTGAGACCGACGTTCTCCTCGTGAGTCCCGAGCGCCTCAACTCCGTGGACTTCCGCGAGAACATGCTGCCCCGGCTCGCGGCCACGACCGGCCTGCTGGTGGTCGACGAGGCGCACTGCATCTCCGACTGGGGCCACGACTTCCGCCCCGACTACCGCAGGCTGCGGGCGATGCTCGCCGAGCTCTCCCCGGGCGTGCCCGTTCTCGCCACCACGGCGACCGCCAACGCGCGCGTCACCGCGGACGTCGCCGAGCAGCTGGGGACCGGCGCGGGCGAGGCCCTGGTGCTGCGCGGTCCGCTGGACCGGGAGAGCCTGCGTCTCGGCGTGGTCCGGCTGCCGGACGCCGCGCACCGCATGGCGTGGCTCGCGGAGCACCTCGACGAGTTGCCGGGTTCCGGGATCGTCTACGCCCTCACCGTCGCCGCGGCCGAGGAGGCCACCGCGTTCCTTCGCGGGCGCGGCTTCCGGGTGGCCTCCTACACCGGGCGCACGGAGAACGCCGACCGGCTCCAGGCCGAGGCCGACCTCCAGCAGAACCGGGTCAAGGCGCTGGTGGCGACCTCGGCGCTCGGGATGGGCTTCGACAAGCCCGACCTCGGGTTCGTGGTCCACCTCGGTTCGCCCTCGTCGCCGATCGCCTACTACCAGCAGGTGGGACGGGCCGGGCGCGGCGTCGCCCACGCCGACGTGCTGCTGCTGCCGGGCAAGGAGGACGAGGCGATCTGGCGCTATTTCGCCGACACGGCCTTCCCGCCCGAGGCACAGGTGCGCCAGACGCTCTCCGCCCTCGGCGACGCGGGCAGGCCGCTCTCCTCCGTGGCCCTGGAGGCCTCGGTGGACCTGCGGCGAAGCCGGCTGGAGACGATGCTCAAGGTGCTGGACGTCGACGGCGCCGTGCGGCGGGTGAAGGGCGGCTGGACGGCCACGGGGGCCGAGTGGGTCTACGACGCCGAGCGCTACGCCTGGGTGGCGAGGCAGCGGTCGGCAGAGCAGCAGGCCATGCGCGACTACGTGAGCACGACCGGCTGCCGTATGGAGTTCCTGCGCCGGCAGCTGGACGACGAGGGCGCGGCCCCGTGCGGCCGCTGCGACAACTGCGCGGGCGCCTTCGCCGACGCGTCCGTCTCGGCGGAGACGCTGACGGGGGCGGCCAAGGAGCTGGACCGCCCGGGGATCGAGGTCGAGCCGCGGCGCATGTGGCCCACGGGGATGCCCGCGCTCGGTATCGACCTCAAGGGGCGGATTCCGGCCAAGGAACAGGCTTCCACGGGGCGCGCCCTGGGGCGGCTCTCGGACATCGGCTGGGGCAACCGGCTGCGCCCGCTGCTGGCAGAGAACGCGCCGGACGGGCCGGTCCCCGACGACGTCCTGCGGGCCGCGGTCGCGGTACTCGCCGACTGGGCCAGGTCCCCGGGCGGCTGGGCGCCCGGCGTGCCGGACGCCTCCGCCCGGCCGGTGGGCGTCGTCGCCGTGCCGTCCCTCGCACGACCCCTGCTCGTCGGCTCACTTGCCCAGGGCATCGCGGACATCGGCCGCCTCCCCTTCCTCGGCACACTGACGCACACGGGTCCTGACGGTGTGCACGCGCCGCGCCGCAGCAACTCCGCCCAGCGCCTGAGGGTGCTGTCCGGGACCTTCGGCGTCGACGGGGAACTCGCCGGCGCGCTTTCCGGCTCGGCGGGCCCCGTGCTGCTCGTGGACGACTACACGGACTCCGGCTGGACCCTCGCCGTCGCCGCCCGCCTGATCCGCCAGGCGGGCGGCGGGGACGTGCTCCCACTGGTCCTGGCCGCGGCGGGCTGAGCGCGTCACCCGTGTGACGGCCCGTCAGGTCTGCCTCACGGCCGGCGGTTCGGCCACCCGCGGCATGGCCGAAACGGTGCTGTGGATAACGTTATCCACAGGGGTCGCGGTCGCCGTGCGTTCCGCGGGACCGTCGTGCCATGAGCAATCACCACGACACCCCACGTCCCGCCGACGAGCAGGCGGTCACGCTCCGCGGTCCCGCGGAGCTGGCCGACGCGCTCCCGTACATCCTCGGCTTCCGCCCCACCGACTCGGTCGTCCTCGTCACGCTGCACGGCGAGCGCGCCCGGTTCGGCGGGCGGCTGCGGCTGGGCATCCCCGGCTCGCCGCGTGAGTGGCCGGCGGTCGCCGACCAACTGGCCGCTTACGCCGTCGAGGCCGCCCAGGGGCGCGGATCGAGGCCGGACGGCATCCTCGTCTTCCTCTACCAGGATCCGGGCGGGGCGGGCGAGCCGGGCGAGACCGGCCGTGAGGTCATGGAGCGGCTGCGGCCCCTCGCGCAGCGGCTGCGCACCGCCTGCGGCGCTCTCGACGTCCCGGTGGTGGAGGCGCTGTGCGTCTCGGGCGGCCGCCTCTGGTCGTACTGCTGCCCGGACCCTCGCTGCTGCCCGCCGGAGGGCACCGAGACGGTCCTGCCCGGCACGTCCGTCATGGCCGCTGCCGCCGCCTACGCGGGCCTGCGGGTGCGTGGCTCGCTCAAAGACCTGGAGCGCCGGATCCTGCCGCCCGGGCCCGAGGGCACGGCCGCCCAGGCGCGGGCCTTCGACGCGGTGGGGGCCGCGATCGTGCCCCAGATCCTCGGCGGGGGCAGGGCGGAGATCGCCACGAAGACGCTGGGCCTCGCTCGTGACCTGGTACGCCGCCTCGACGAGGCCAAGGGCGCGCCGCCCACGACGCCCGACGCCGAGGCGGCCGCCGACGCCGTTGACGACGGGCTGATCCGCGACGAGGAGGCCGCGGCCGTCGTACTCGGCTTGCAGGACAGGGAGACGCGCGACCAGGCCGCCGGCTGGACGGAGGAAGGCGGGTCGCCCTCCGCCCTGCGGCTGTGGCGCGCCCTCGCCCGCCGCTGCGGCGGCATCTACGTCGAGTACGCGGCGGCGCCCCTGGTCCTCGCTGGGTGGGCGGCCTGGGCGACGGGCGACGAGCCCTCGGCGAGGGTCGCGCTCGGCCGCGCCCTCTCGGTCGATCCGGGCTGCCACCTCGCCCATCTCCTTCAGGAGGCCTGCAACCAGGGGCTCGATCTGCGTGCCGTACGCGCCTGCTTCGGCGCCGAACCCGCCGAACCCGCCGAACCCGCCGCACGCGAGCCGGAAGGGCGAAGGGGCGTACGGGCGGCGCGCCGTGTGGTGCGCCGGGCCAGGCCCCGCGTCCCGCGGCAGCCCGGCGGCGTGAAAGCCCTGCCCACCGCGGTCGCGCGGCCCGGCGAGATCCGATGAGCACTCGTCTGTACTCCTGTCACCTATGCATCTTGTAGGCCCTCTTCTGCCTAGAAGAAAGGGGGGGAGGGGGGGGGCGGGGGGGGCGGGGGCGGGGCGGGGGGGGGGGGGGGGGGGGGGGGGGGGGGGGG
>NZ_JAGIQL010000061.1 GCF_017813245.1 Streptomyces montanisoli | reverse complement strand
TACCGGACGTCTGCACTGCGGGCCCGGCGCCCGCCGCCCGCAGGCGGCCCTCGCGGCCGCGCCCGCGGCCCGCGGAGTGGAACGTCCGCCACCGTGGCCGGATACGATGCCGTCCTACGGACGTGAGGAGTGAGGACCCGGCCATGGCGGGAGAACCACAGGCGGACTGCCTGTTCTGCAAGATCGTCGCGGGGGACGTGCCTGCCACGGTCGTGCGCGAGAGCGCGACCACCGTCGCCTTCCGCGACATAAACCCGCAGGCCCCGACGCACGTCCTCGTCATCCCCAGGGCCCACTACGCCGACGCCGCCTCACTCGCGGCCGCCGAGCCGTCCGTCGCCGCCGACGTGCTGCGCGAGGCCGCCGAGGTCGCGGCGGGCGACAAGGTGGACGAGGGCGGCTACCGGATCGTGTTCAACACCGGGGGCGGCGCCGGCCAGACCGTCTTCCACGTGCACGCCCACGTACTCGGCGGACGCGGCTTCAACTGGCCCCCCGGATAGCCGGGCACGGACGGGATGTCCGTACGCGAACTCGTCGTGCTGGGTACCGCGAGCCAGGTGCCCACACGCCACCGCAACCACAACGGCTACCTGCTGCGCTGGGACGGCGAAGGGCTGCTGTTCGACCCGGGCGAGGGCACGCAGCGGCAGATGCTGCGCGCCGGGGTGTCCGCGCACGACATCGACCGCCTCTGCGTGACGCACTTCCACGGTGACCACTCGCTCGGTCTCGCCGGCGTGATCCAGCGCATCAACCTCGACCGCGTGCCCCATCAGGTCACCGCCCACTACCCGGCGAGCGGGCAGCGCTACTACGAGCGGCTCAAGCACGCGACCGCGTACCGCGAGACCGTCGCGATCGCGGAGGATCCGGTCGCGGGCGACGGGCTCGTCACGCTCGCCGAGACGCCCGCGTACACGCTGCGCGCGCACCGCCTCTCGCACCCCGTCGAGGCGTACGGCTACCGGCTCACCGAGCCCGACGGCCGCACGATGCTGCCCGACCGGCTCGCCGCGCACGGCATCGCGGGCCCCGACGTGGGCCGGCTGCTGCGCGACGGCGAGCTGCGCGGCGTGCGGCTCGACGACGTCAGCCGCGTGCGCCGGGGACAGCGCTTCGCCTTCGTGATGGACACGCGGCTGTGCGACGGCGTGCACGCGCTGGCGGACGGCTGCGACCTGCTCGTCGCCGAGTCCACGTTCCTCGACGAGGACGCGGACCTGGCCGCGGACTTCGGCCACCTGACCGCGGGACAGGCGGGCACGGCCGCCCGCGACGCGCGCGTGCGCCACCTCGTGCTGACGCACTTCTCGCAGCGCTACGACGACCCCGCCGCCTTCGGCCGCCAGGCGCGCGCCGCGGGCTTCACAGGCGAGATCACGGTCGCGGCCGACCTCACGCGCGTCCCCCTGCCGAAACGCCGGTAGGCCGCCGCTCGCAGCGCGCTTCTTACACCCGTCCCCATCGGGCAGACTGGCCGGAAAGCACGCGTACCAGGAGCCCGCCGTGATCCCACGAGACCGCACCGGAGAGACGACAGCCCACAGCGGCGACGCGGAACCGCGCATCGACCCGCTGGGCGGGCTGCGCGGGCAGGGCGACCCCGACTGCGACGTGTACCTGACCGGCACCGTCTTCCTCGACATCATCTTCACCGGCCTCGACAGCGCCCCCGTGCGCGGCACCGAGTCCTGGGCGCGCGGCATGGGCTCGAGCCCCGGCGGCGTCGCCAACATGGCGACCGCGCTCGCCAGGCTCGGCCTGCGGACGTCGCTGTCCGCCGCGTTCGGCGACGACCACTACGGCGAGTACTGCAAGGACGCGCTCGAACAGGGCGAGGGCATCGACCTGTCCAGGTCGCGCTCCGTGCCCGGCTGGCACTCCCCGGTCACCGTCTCCATGGCGTACGAGGGCGAGCGCACGATGGTCTCGCACGGCCACGAGGCGCCCCCGCCCGACGGCGCCCTGCCCGAATGCCCGCCGCGCGCGCGTGCCGCCGTCGCCTCGCTCGTCCCAGGACGCAGGCAGGACTGGATCGCCAGGGCGGCGGGCGCGGGCGCGCGCGTCTTCGCCGACGTCGGCTGGGACGACACCGGCAGCTGGGACCTCGGCCGCCTCGCGGACCTGGAGCACTGCGAGGCGTTCCTGCCCAACGCCGCCGAGGCGATGCGCTACACGGGCACCGACTGCCCGCGCGCCGCCGCGCGCGCCCTCACCAGGCACGTGCCCGTCGCGGTCGTCACGCTCGGCGCGGACGGCGCCTACGCCGTCGACGGCGGCACCGGCGAGACCGCCGAGGTCCCGGCGATCGCCGTCGAGGCGCTCGACCCCACGGGCGCCGGCGACGTCTTCATGGCCGGGTTCATCACCGGCTCGCTCGCGGGCTGGCCGCTCGCCGACCGGCTGGCGTTCGCGGGGCTCACGGCGGCCCTGTCCGTCCAGGAGTTCGGCGGCTCGCTCTCGGCGCCCGGCTGGGCCGAGGTGGCCGCCTGGTGGAGCTACGTGCGCGACGACGCCGGCCAGGACCCGGGCGGCCTGAGCCGCTACGACTTCCTGTCCTCGCTGCTGCCCGCACCCGCCAGGCCCTGGCCGCTGCGGCGCGCGGTCCCGACGATCGGCTTCCGCCGCTCGTCGTGACGGCGCGGTCGCCGCCCGTCCGGCGGGTGTCGAAAAGTCCTTCGGGCTTGTCGGTGCGGGGTCGTACGCTGGTAGTCCAGAGGTTGTCGAGCAGCGAGAACCCTGCAACGGGAGGTATGTGCAGGCCACAGCGCCGGCCCATGAATCGGACACCCACAGCCCAGCAGCCCTCGCAGGACCGGACCACGGCGCGGATCACCGTCCCCGCCAAGCACCCGATGGTGACGGTCCTCGGTTCCGGGGATTCGCTCCTCCGTGTGATCGAGACGGCCTTTCCGTCCGCCGACATCCACGTGAGGGGCAACGAGATCAGCGCCTCGGGCAGCGCGGCGGACGTCGCCCTGATCCAGCGCGTGTTCGACGAGATGATGCTGGTGCTCCGCACCGGTCAGCCGATGACGGAGGACGCAGTGGAACGTTCCATCGCCATGCTCAAGGCGAGCGAGAACGGCGTTGCGGACGGCCAGGAGACGCCCGCCGAGGTGCTCACGCAGAACATCCTGTCCAACCGCGGCCGCACGATCCGCCCGAAGACGCTCAATCAGAAGCGCTACGTCGACGCGATCGACAAGCACACCGTCGTCTTCGGCATCGGCCCCGCAGGCACCGGCAAGACGTACCTCGCCATGGCCAAGGCGGTGCAGGCCCTGCAGTCCAAGCAGGTCACCCGGATCATCCTGACCAGGCCCGCCGTCGAGGCCGGCGAGCGGCTCGGCTTCCTGCCCGGCACGCTCTACGAGAAGATCGACCCGTACCTGCGGCCCCTGTACGACGCGCTGCACGACATGCTCGACCCGGAGTCCATCCCGCGCCTGATGGCGGCCGGCACCATCGAGGTCGCCCCGCTCGCCTACATGCGCGGCCGCACGCTGAACGACGCGTTCATCATCCTGGACGAGGCCCAGAACACGAGCCCCGAGCAGATGAAGATGTTCCTGACGCGCCTTGGCTTCGACTCGAAGATCGTCATCACGGGCGACGTCACCCAGGTAGACCTGCCCGGCGGCACCAAGAGCGGCCTCAGGCAGGTCCAGGACATCCTGGAAGGCGTCGACGACGTGCACTTCTCCCACCTCTCGTCGCAGGATGTCGTACGGCACAAGCTCGTCGGCCGTATCGTCGACGCCTACGAGAAGTACGACAGCCGCACAGGCAACGAGCCGCGGCACTGACCGGGGAGTGTCCCAGCGCACCATGTCGATCGACGTCAACAACGAGTCAGGAACCGAGGTCGACGAGCAGGCGATCCTCGACATCGCCCGCTACGCGCTCGGCAGGATGCGCATCCACCCGCTCTCCGAGCTGTCGGTGATCGTGGTGGACGAGGCCGCCATGGAGCAGCTGCACATCCAGTGGATGGACCTGCCGGGCCCCACGGACGTGCTGTCCTTCCCGATGGACGAGCTGCGCCCGCCGGGCAAGGACGACGAGGAGCCCCCGCAGGGGCTGCTCGGCGACATCGTGCTGTGCCCCGAGGTCGCGCTCAAGCAGGGGCAGGAGGCGCCGACGCGGCACACCATGGACGAGGAGCTCCAGCTGCTCACCGTCCACGGCGTGCTGCACCTGCTCGGCTACGACCACGAGATGCCCGACGAGAAGGCCGAGATGTTCGGCCTCCAGGCGGCCATCGTGGACGGCTGGCGGGCGGAGCGCGGCCTCACCGGCCCGTCGCCCGCGCCCACCGTGTCGTGAGCACGCCGCTGATCCTCGGGGCCGTCGCGCTGGTCGTCGTGGCCTGGCTCGCCGCCTGCGCGGAGGCGGGCCTCGCCCGCATCTCCACCTTCCGCGCCGCCGAGGCGGTACGCAACGGCCGCAGGGGCGCGGCCAAGCTCGCGCAGGTCGCGTCCGACCCCACGCGCTACCTCAACATGGCGCTGCTGGTGCGGGTCGCCTGCGAGATGGCGGCCGCCGCCTTCGTCACGTACGCGTGCGTCGAGGAGTTCGACGCCACGTGGGAGGCGCTGCTGGTCGCGATCGGCGTGATGGTGCTCGTCTCGTACGTGGCGGTCGGCGTGTCGCCCCGTACGATCGGCCGCCAGCACCCCGTGAACACGTCGACGGTCGCCGCGTACGTCCTGCTGCCGCTGGCCCGGTTCATGGGGCCCGTGCCCGCGCTGCTGATCCTCCTCGGCAACGCGCTCACGCCCGGCAAGGGGTTCCGCAAGGGCCCGTTCGCGAGCGAGGCGGAGCTGCGGGCCCTGGTCGACCTCGCGGAGCAGGAGTCGCTGATCGAGGACGAGGAGCGCCGGATGGTGCACTCGGTCTTCGAGCTGGGCGACACGCTGGTGCGCGAGGTGATGGTGCCGCGCACGGATCTCGTCGCGATCGAGCGGTACAAGACGATCAGGCAGGCCACGACGCTCGCCCTGCGCTCGGGCTTCTCCCGCATCCCGGTGACGGGGGAGAACGAGGACGACGTCGTCGGCATCGTCTACCTGAAGGACCTGGTCAGGAAGACGCACGTGAACCGCGACTCGGAGGCCGACCCCGTCTCCACCGTGATACGGCCCGCCGCGTTCGTGCCCGACACGAAGAACGCGGGCGACCTGCTGCGCGAGATGCAGCAGGACCGCAACCACGTGGCGGTCGTCATCGACGAGTACGGCGGCACGGCCGGCATCGTCACGATCGAGGACATCCTGGAGGAGATCGTCGGCGAGATCACCGACGAGTACGACAGGGAGCAGCCGCCCGTCGAGGAGATGGGCGACGGCTCGTACCGGGTGACGGCGCGCCTCGACGTCGGGGACCTGGGCGAGCTGTTCGGCCTCGACGAATTCGACGACGAGGACGTGGAGACGGTCGGCGGCCTGCTCGCGAAGGCACTCGGCCGGGTGCCGATCGCGGGCGCCACGGCGGAGATCGACCTGCCGGACGGCCGCAGGCTGCGCCTGACGGCCGAGGACCCGGCGGGCCGCCGCAACAAGATCCTCACGATCCTCGCGGAGCCGCTGCCCGCCGCCGCGGACCACGAGGAGCGGGTGACGCCATGACATCGGTGACGCCATGACATCGTCGCCCCGCCCGATGACGGCGCAGCGGCTGAGGTCCTTCTGCCTCGGCCTCGCGGGCGCGGTCGAGGACGTCCCGTTCCCGAGCGCGCCCGGCCTCACGGTGTTCAAGGTCGAGTCCAAGATCTTCGCGCTCTGCGCGCTGGACGAGGACCCGCTGACGGTCTCGCTGAAGTGCGACCCGGAGGAGGCCGTACGGCTGCGCGAGGCGTACCCGTCGATCGTCCCGGGCTGGCACCTCAACAAGCGCCACTGGAACACCGTCACGGTCGGCGAGCTGCCGCAGCGCATGGTGCGCGAGCTGGTGGAGGACTCGTACGACCTGGTGGTGGCGACCCTGCCCCGGGCGGCCAGGCTCCGCCTCGACCGCCCCTGAGAGCGCACACCCGGTTTTCCGGCGCGCCGGGCGCGAGCCCGCCGTCACGGTGGCCGCTCAGTCGCCCGCGATCAGCACGCGATAGCCGTAGTCGACGGCCTCGCGCGTCAGCAGGCCGGCGTGGCGGCGGGCCCAGGCGCCGGAGTCCAGATCGGCGCGCAGCCGCGCCATCGCGGGCTCCACGACGTCCGCGGGCAGCTGCGCGAACGTCGAGTTGGCGGCACGCACGGCGGGGTCGAGGAACATCTCGGGGCGGCGCCAGTACGCCGTCTGGAACCCGTCGGTGAAGTCGTGCGGGATGGGGAACGGCAGCACGGTGTGCGCGCCCATCAGCGCGGCCACCTCGGCGACCGGCCGGAACCTGGCCTCGTCCATCGCCCTGATCTCCGGCAGGTACTCGGCCAGGAGCCACAGGTCGGGCCGGTGCGCCACGTCCCACGTGAACACCACCTGGCGCCGCGCGACGCGCCGCAGTTCGGCGAGGCCGCCGGCGAGGTCCGTCCAGTGGTGCACGGTCATCACGGCCATGGCCGCGTCGAACGCGCCGTCCGCGAAGGGTAGTTGCTCGGCGCACGCCCGCACCTTCGCCCGGCCCGGGTGCTGGCCGAGCATCACCCGCGACGGCTCGACGGCGGTGACGTCGAGGTCGTCGGGCTCGTACGACCCGGCGCCCGCACCGACGTTGACGACGGTCCTGGCGCCGTCCAGCACGCGCCGCAGCACCGCCGCGAGCCGGGGGTCGGGCCTGCGCACGTCGCGGTAGCCGACGCCGATCCGGTCGTACACGGGCGCTGCGGCCGGCGCGGGGCCGGCGGGAGATGCGTTCACGCCCCACATCCCACCAGCACGCGCGCCCGCGCACCAGTGCGCATCGAGCCCCCTGCCAGCGGGCGGTCCGCCGTGGTGGTTCGGTTTCCACTGCGCCGAGCCCGGGCTCGCCGAGACCGTGCTCGACGGGCACGAGGCCGCCTACATCGACTGGTTCCTGCGCGCCGGCACGCTCGGCGACGGCGTGCGTTCCGCCATCCGGGACGCCTTCGTCCGCGCGTACACCTGTCGGCAGGCGTTGAGCCGCGCGTTCTCCTACTACCGCGCCCTGCCGGAGAGCGCGGCGCAGATCGAGCACACCGTCGCCGCCGCTCGTCTGACGGTGCCGACGATGGCGCTGGGCGCCCGGCCCGTCGGCGCCGCACTGGAACGCCAACTCCGCCCGGTCACCGACGATCTCACCGGACACGTCCTGAAGGACTGTGGCCACATCATCCCGCTGCACCGGCCGCGCGCTCTGCTCGCGCTGCTGCTCCCGTTCCTGGCCGGCGAGGAGGCCGGAGCGGCCTGACCGCAGTACACGCGCCGGTACTCGTCCCTGGTCAGGTACGCTACCGCCATGTCTTACATCTACGTCCGCGTCCGGACTGCCTGAGACGCCTGCCGCCGCAGTCGCTCAGCGACCGGCGTCAGTCGAGAGACCCGAGAGACCGCCGCGGTCTCAGCGGCACTGTTCCCGCGGGCTGCGCACGGCCACTGAGCTGTGCTGCGCCTGGTGAACAGGCCTGCCCGCTTCTCCACGCAGCTTTGGCGGTCCACCGCGCCGGCACCGGCCCACAGGGCCAGGCACCGCCGCACCGCCCCGGACATTGGACCGATCCGTATGACACCTGTCTCCAGCAATCCCTCCCGTCCGCGGTACGCCCGCGACGCGAACCCCACCTTCGTGCTCGTGCACGGCTCCTGCTCCAACTCGTTGATGTGGGCGCCCGTTCAGCGGGAACTGGCGCTGCTCGGTCACCGCACCTTCGCCGTGGATCTCCCGGGCCACGGTTTCGACGCGCAGTACCCGGCCGCCTACCAGGCCCCGCAGGACCTCGACGCATGGGCCGCCGAGCCGTCGACACTGGCAGGGGTCACCCTGCAGGACAACGTCGACATGGTTACCGGCATCGTCCGGCGAGTGGCCGAGCACGGACCGGTGGTGCTCGTGGGATCCAGCCTCGGTGGGATGACCATCACCGGAGTGGCCAACACGGTCCCCGATCTGGTGAACCGGCTCGTCTACGTCTCGGCATGGGCGTGCGTCCAGCGGGCGAACCCCATCGAGTACATGCAGGAGCCCGAGTTCGGCGACAACCTCCTGGCCCCGCTGGCCCCGCTGAATGTCGGCCGCCCCGCAGAACTCGGCGTGGGGCGCGCCAACTACCGCACGGCGGATCCCGCCATGCTCGCCGCCCTCAAGGCGGCCATCATGGCGGACGGCACCGAAGAGCAGTTCCGGGCGTTCCTCAACCTCCTCCAGCCGGACGAGTCGCTGGCGGTGATGACATCCGACGCCCGAGGACGCGCCGAGACCTGGGGAACGGTCGCGCGCACCTATGTCCGCCTCACCGCCGACCGCTCGCTTCCTGTGGCCATGCAGGACCGCCTCATCGCCGAAGGGGACGCACTGACACCGGACAACCCCTACGACGTGCACACCTTGGACACCAGCCACGTCGGGTACCTGCTCGAACCGGCGAAGCTGGCCGGCATTCTCGATCAGCTGACCGTCTGATCCGGGAAGCCACCGCCGTCCATCCGAAGAGGCAGCCACCCGAAGGGTCTCTCTGACCTTCCGGCTGACGGGACGTGCATTCGCTGCGGAGACGGCTCCGGATGGTGTGCTCCTCGTGACCGACGGGCCACTGGCTGCCGTTGGTCAGCCCAGCGTGCAGGCCCCGCCGTCCCGGTGATCCCGGGGAGCGGCGGGGCTTTCACTTCGGGGCATCCCGCCCGGCCGCCACAGCCAGGACGCCATCTCCTGCGCGGGCATGGTCCTGCGGCCACCCTCGCCGGAAGGCCGCCCGTCACGAGGCGCGGACGTCGTACTCCTCGCGACGTGCGAAGACCTCGTCCATGTGGGACTGCGCCCAGTACCTGAGGCTTCGGGTCAGCTCGTGGAGCGAGAGGCCGAGGTCCGTCAGCTCGTAGGAGACGGTGACGGGGACGGTCGGCGTCACGGTGCGGGTAAGGAGGCCGTCGCGTTCGAGCGACCGCAGGGTCTGGGTCAGCATCTTCTGGCTGACCCCGGCCAGCAGCCGCGCGATCTCCGAGTAGCGCATCGCCCTCGCCCCGTCCGGCGCACCGGGCACGCCGGAGCCGCCGCCACCCAGCGCGCACAGAACGAGCACGACCCACTTGTTCGAGATGCGGTCGAGCAGCTGACGGCTGGGGCATGCCGCCAGGAACGCGTCGTACTCCGCCTTGGACCTGGCCTTCTCACCGGCCTTCTCACCGGGCTTCTCACCGGCCTTCGTCATCCCCACTGATCTCACCTCTCACCGGTAGAAGGGTTACGCACTCACAGGTGCCTACTTCCCATGGGGAAGTGGCTCTCCGATACTGCTGCAGGGAGGCCGGAAACGCCACCCCGTACGCGACGAGAGGCGCCACGATGCACACTTCCCCCACCCCACTCCCCGGCGGCACCTGGACCCTGGGCGACTCGGCCGTCACCCGGTTCGGTTACGGCGCGATGCAACTCGCCGGCCCGTGGGTCATGGGGCCGCCCGCCGACCACAACGGCGCCCTTGAGGTGCTCCATGCCGTGGTCGATGGTGGTATCACCCACATCGACACCAGCGACGCCTACGGCCCGCGCGTCACCAACGAGCTGATCCGTGAAGCGCTGCACCCCTACCCGGAGTCGTTGTTCATCGCCACGAAGGTGGGCGCGAACCGCGACGCGCAGGGCGGCTGGCCGACGGCCAGGCGACCCGAAGACCTGCGCAGGCAGGTCGAAGGGAACCTCAAAGCCCTCGGAGTCGAGGTACTCGACCTGGTCAACATGCGCATGGGCGACGCCGAGGGCCCACAGCCCGGCTCGCTCGCCGAGGCGTTCGGGACGCTCGCCGAACTCCAGCGCGACGGCCTGATCCGACACCTCGGAGTCAGCAACGTCACCGAGGAACAGGTCGCCGAGGCGCGGGGGATCGCCCCTATCGTCTGCGTGCAGAACATGTACAACCTGGCCCACCGCCAGGACGACGACCTCATCGACCGTCTCGCCGCCGACGGCATCGCGTACGTGCCGTTCTTCCCGCTCGGAGGCTTCACACCGCTTCAGTCCGAGGCGCTCTCGGCGGTCGCGGCCCGCCTGGGCGCCACGCCGATGTCCGTCGCCCTGGCCTGGCTGCTGCGGCGCTCGCCGAACATCCTGCTCATCCCCGGCACGTCATCGGCCGCGCACCTGCGCGAGAACATCGCGGGCGCCGGGCTCGCCCTCTCCGAGGAGGACACGGCCGAGCTGGACGGCATCGGCCGCTGACGGCCGGGGAAGGCACAGCTGGATGGGCCGTCAGATGCGCCAGGACCGCAGACGGTCGGCCGTGTCGTACACGTCCGCACGGTCGGCCGCGATGTCGCCCGAGAGGTCGATAAGCGCGCCGTACGGTGGGTCGATGCCCTCGCCGGCGGCATCCATGTAAGCGACTGCCACGGCCGAGCCGAACAGGGCGTTACGTGCGGGGAGCGGGCGGAGCCGGATGAGCGTGTGCATCAGGGCGGCCGCGCGCCAGGCGTTGTCGACGGCGACACCGATCTGCGGGGTGTTGACGCGATGGCGGGCGACGGCGGCCACCAGGGCGGAGAAGTCGTGCACCGAGGGATGCTTGGGCAGAACCTCTGCCTGGCGCTCCAGGAGCCACCGGATGTCGATGTGCAGGTCCATGGTCAGGCGGCCCGCCGGGAGGCGTCCAGCCGAGCGGGCGCGTCATCGGGGAAGGCCGCGTCGAACGCTGCGGCGTTGTCGGCCAGGAACGCGCGGAAGATCTCCGCCGCGCCTTCGAGACGGGGGTCGCGTACGGCGTTGCGTGCGGCCTCGGTGATGAGGGAGGTGACCGTGGTGCCCTCGGCTTCGGCTCGCTCCTGCAGCTGGGCGTGCAGCTCTTCCGGCACGCGGATCGTCACGGGTTTCGACATGCTGTGAGTGTACAGCAGGGTGTACAGCATCCTGTATCGGTTCGCGCGGGAGGCGGAACGCTGCGCGCCGGCGTGCGCGCGTGTTGCGATTGTGGTCGCGACGATTGTGGTGGCCTTTTGGGGCAAAGAGCCTCGCGCTGGCGGGCCAAGATCGCGACGGGCCAAAGGGCGGTTGGGGCGGGGCGCTGCCGCCCGTCGCTTCGGCCGCACCCGGGTGGCGGCGGGCGTGTCGTGCCACCGGCTCACAGATAGCCGACCCCGGTCAGTTCCTCGGCCGCCGACCACAGTCGCCTGCCGATGGCCGGGCCCGCCGCCTCCCGGCCGAGTCGGGCCTCGGTGACCCGGCCGCGCGTCTCCCGGAGCCCCGCAGGGCCGAAGAACTGGCCGCCCCGCACACCGGGTTCGGTCGCGGCGCGCAACTGCGGCAGGGCGCCGCGCTCCACCGGCTGGGTGGCCAGCAGGCCGAGCCACGCGATCACCCGCCCAGCCCGGCCGCGGTGCTCCCACGCGCGCGGAGTCAGGTTCGTGCGCGTGAGACCGGGGTGCGCGAGCGTACTGACGATGGGCGATGCTGCCGCGCGCAGGCGCCGGTCGAGCTCGATGCCGAAGACCGTCGTGGCGAGCTTGGACCGGCCGTAGGCCGCAGCGGCCCGGTAGCCGCGCTCGAACATCAGGTCGTCGAAGTCCAGGTGCGCGTTCTTGTGGGTGATCGAGCTGAGACTGACCACCCGCGGCTCCCTCCCCGCGGCCAGCGTGGACAGCAGCAGCCCGGTCAGCGCGAAGTGGCCAAGCATGTTGGTGGCGAGGTGCAGCTCGAAGCCGTCGGCGGACGTGCGGCGCGGGCCGAGCAGCACGGCACCGGCGTTGTTGACCAGCAGGTCGATCGCCGGATGGTCGGCGGCCAGCTTCTCGGCGAAGGCTCGTACGGACGCGAGGGAGGCCAGGTCCAGCTCGCGCACCTCGACGTCGCCGCCGATCCTGCGGGCTGCCTGCCGCCCGGCGCCGGTGTCGCGGACAGCGAGCACGACGTGTGCGCCGTGGCGCGCCAGCTCCGTCGCGGTGACCAGGCCGAGGCCCGAGTTCGCGCCGGTGACGACGGCGATCCTGCCGTGCTGGTCGGGGATACGGTCGGCGGTCCATCCGGTGGTCATCCGCTGCTCCCTCGGGGTATCGGTGGGGCGGACGGACGACGCTAGGCGCGACGCGGGCCGGTTCCGTCGTCCCCGGTTGCCTAGGTCCGCGGGACCTACCTTGCGCGCCGAGGAACGCGGCACACTGGCCTCATGGCCCATCCCTACGCCCGCGAGCTCGGAGACTTCCTGCGCGCCCGGCGCGCCAGGCTGCGCCCGCACGAAGTCGGCCTTGAACCGGGCGGCCGGCGCAAGGTCGCCGGGCTGCGGCGCGAGGAGCTGGCCCTGCTGGCCGGGCTGAGCACCGACTACTACCAGCGCATGGAGCAGGGCCGCGAGGTGCGCCCGTCCGACGCCGTCCTGGACGCGCTCGCCGCCGCGCTCGGCCTCGACGATGAGGAGCGCGCACACCTGTTCACCCTGGCCCGGGCGGCCAGGCGGCCGATGCCCGCCGAGGTGGACCACGGCCCGGAAATGGTGCCCGGCCGCACGCGGCGGCTGCTGGGCGTCATGGACACCCCGGCGGTCGTCCTCGGCCGCCACCTCGACCTGCTTGCCTGGAACCCGATGGCGGAGGCGCTGCTCGGCAGCCCCGACGACTATCCGCCCCAGCGGCGCAACATGCTCCTGCTGATGTTCGACGACACACTGACCGGCGGCCGGTCCTGCCCCGACTGGGAGCGGCAGGCCCTCGACTACATCGGCATGATGCGCGCCGCCGTCGCCACCGACCCCACGCATCCGCGCGCCACCGCGATCGTGGGGGAACTGTCCATCCGCAGCGCCGAGTTCCGGCGTCTGTGGGCACGCCACGACGTGCGCGCGTCGGTCAGCGGCACCAAGGCCTTCCACGTCCCCGAGGTCGGCGAGATCGTCCTGGACTGGGACACCTACCCGGTGCCCGGCAGGACCGGCCCGTTCCTGCTCGTCTTCACGACGGAGCCGGGCAGCGCCGACGAGGACCGTCTGCGGCTCCTCGCCTCGCTGCGCGCGACCCGTTAGGACGTGCGGAGCCGTCCCGCCTTGATCCCGGCGACGAAGGAGGAGTAGGCGCCGGCGGACAGGTTGAGCATGGGGCCGGCGGGGGCCTTCGAGTCGCGGACGGGGACGATGCCGTGGCGTGCAACCAGATTCGCCGCCACCTCGACACAGTTGCCGCCGTTGTTGCTGTAAGAGGACGTGTGCCAGTGGGGCTTGTCAGTCACGGAACTTCCCTTTCACTGCCTTCTCGATCATCGCCACGGAAGCCGCCTGCGACAGCGCTCCGGCCTGTAGCTGATGGTAGGCCGTCAGAATCGGCACGACGAGTGTGATCTCACGGTCCAGATGGCCCCGGGTCTGGGCCTCGGCATATGCGGCCACGGACCGGTCTGGCAGCGTGAGGAGGTTGATCGGCAGGTCGACCGGACGGCGCTCGCCCATGGTGAACGGGGCGATCTGGAGGACAGTGTTCGGCAGCTCGGCGAACTCGACCAGCTTTCGTAGCTGCGCCTCCATCACGTCACTGCCGCCGACGGCCTGACGGATGCAGCTCTCGTCCATGACCAACATGACCATCGGTGGCTGCGGTCGCGTCAGTGCCGACTGCCGCTGAGCCAGAAAGGCCACCCGCTCATCCGCCTGTTCGGGCGTGATGGCACCTCGCCGCAAGGCGGCGTCGGCCAGAACCCTTGCGTAGTCGGGTGTCTGCAGCAGCCCGGGGATGATTCCGATCTCGTACAGCCGGATTTCCACAGCCCGGCCCTCGTACTCGACGTACTCCGGAAAGCCTTCCAGCAGGGAGTTCTGGCGTACGGCCTGACTCTGGCGCTCCAGCCTGCCGCCGGTCCCGAGCGCGGTGTCAGCGTTCCTCGCGAAACGCGTAGTTGGGGGTCTGCGACCAGTTTCGATGGCGGAAATGTGCGTCCCGGACCAGCCCATGCGTTCCCCGAGCTCGTCCTGCGTCCACCCGCGCTCGTCCCGTAACGCTCGTAGCCGCTGGCCGAACGCCGCCATGGGTGACTTCTCCGGGTCCAGCTCTTTCCGGTTCAACCGTCCACCGCCTGACTCTCCGTGCAAAGCCTGCAAGTTGAAGGTGCTCCGACTCTAGGCGACGCTGAACGCCCTTGGTAGTGGAATGACTACGGAGAGGAGCTGCCGTGTGCGCGGAAGGCGATCCACGCGACGCTCACGAACCACTTCACGCCCCCGCCCCCTGCCGATCCTGCGGGGAGCTCAGACTGGCCGAGGCTGTCGCCAACGCCCAGCGCGACTACAGCAGGGCTGCGGACTGCCGGGTGCTGCTCCGGCGCCATCAGGCGTCGGCAGACTGCATCGCGCGGAGGCCGGAGTGATGGAACGGGACGCGGGATCGCCGGAGTTCAACCCGTTGCGCTTCCCGCCGTGCGCGTGCCCGCGGTGCCGTCCCGGCCCGGACGCTGCGGCGGACGGCGTCGGCGACGCGGACGGCGCCGACGCGGACGGCGACTCCGCGCTGCTGCGGCAACTACGCGCGCGAGTCGTCGAGGAGAACGCGCTGCGCCTCTCCCTCCGTCGTCAACCCTCGTAATACGGCACGGGGTCGGCGGGCGAGCAGCGTACGACGTCCACGTCGGTCCTGGCCGTCAGTGCCTCGATCGCGGCGGTATCCGCTCCGATGCCCGCCCAGTGGGGATCTACGTCGCTGGTGAAGCACCATCGGTGGTCCGCCGGCCAGACGTAGGCCGGGGGCGGGCACGGCCCGCCCTCGCCGAACTGGGCTTCCCAGTTCTCCACCTCGTCCAGGACGCCTGTGTACAGGACGTGGCGGCGGCCTGCCGTGATGACCAGTGGCCCACGGGTCAGCGCGAGGTCGACGTACCCCTCGCCGTAGCCCTCCCACAGGCAGAAGAAACACCTGTCCGGGGTGCGGGTGTGCGCGCCGAGTGCGCGGAGCACTCTTCGGGCCTGCTCGATTTCTGTCGGGTGGTCGTCCGGCAACTGGACGTCGGCTCCCGCCAGTCCGGGCCCGGTGGGATCCGGGATGTAGCGAAGTCTTGCGTACTCCTGGAACGCCGCGGGCCCGTACAGGGCCAAGTGCTCCACGGAAGCGCCCGACTCGAAGAGCCACGCCGCGGGGGAGGTGTCCTTGGTGTACGTCAGCATGCGGCATCCATCCTTTCGCGAGCGGCCCAGTCGGGACGTGATTGTCCTGGGCCCGGAGCGTTCGGGAAAGGGCCCCGCCTCCTCCGTCCGGTCGCGGGCCGATACCGGGGCCCGGCCTATGCTTTGGTCCATGACGCAGAGCACCGGACCAGGTCAGGAAGGCGCCGCCCTCGACCCGGAGGACCGCAAGATCGTCACGTTGGCGCGCAGCGCCCGTGCGCGCAACGGCGTGCCTGAGGGTGCGGCCGTGCGGGACGAGACGGGCCGTACGTACGTCGCCGGTACCGTCGCCCTCGACTCGCTGCGGCTGAGCGCACTGCGCACGGCGGTGGCGATGGCCGTCGCCAGTGGCGCCACGTCGCTGGAGGCGGCGGCCGTGGTCTCGGCCTCGGAGGCGGTCTCCGACGAGGACCGCGCGGCCGTGCGCGACCTGGGCGGTGCCGCCACGCCCGTGCTGCTCGCGGGTCCGGACGGCACGGTACGGGTGACGGTCTCCGCGGGCTGATCCGCGGCCGCCCGGCGTACCCGGCGATCCCGGGGCCCGCGCGCCGGGCCGTCCCCCCGCCGCGTCGGCGACCTCAGTGCGCGAGCGCCGCGTCCACCAGGACCGCGCCCGTGGCCCGGGCCACGACCGCGACCCCCGGGTCGCGGTCCATGCGGGCGGCATGCAGGGCGCCGTCGTAGACGAGGTGCAACTGGCGGGCCAGCGTGCCGGGGTCGGCCGCGCCTGCTGCCTCGGCGAGCCCGCGGAAGACTTCGCGCGCGTAGTTGCGATAGCCGGCGGACATCAGCTCGATCTCGCCGCCCGGGCGCTCCTCGGCGGCCGCGGCCGCGAACGGGCAGCCGTGGAAGTCGGGCTCGGCGAAGAGCGTGGCCTGCGCATCGAAGACGGCGAGCAGCCGCTCGCGCGGGTCGGTGCCCGCGCGTTCCAGGGCCGTCTGGATGCGGGTGACCTGACGCTGGTGACGGCCCTCCAGGTAGGCCTTCACCAGCCCTTCCTTGTTGCCGAACGTCTTGTAGAGCGACGCCTTCGCGACGCCGGCCTCCTTGAGGATGCGATCGATCCCGACGGTGTGGATTCCCTCGGCGTAGAACAGCCTGTTGGCGGTCTCCAGCAACCGCTCGCGCGGCGAGCGGTTGCTGTCGAGTCGCTTGCTCATCGTCTCCATGGACACCGATCCGCTCCCCTCATGGGTCCTGAGGCCCATTCTATCGATTGACTGAACAGACAGGTCTGTCTACGCTGGCATCCTGGCCTACCAGACAGACCTGTCTGTTCATTCGAGGAGTCACCCATGACAGCCACCATGCAGGCCGCCCGTCCGGCCGTGGATCCGGCCGTGGATCCGGCCCGGGACCGGCGGCGTCTCCGGGGGCTGGCGCTGCTGGCCTCCATCGTCGTCTCGTTCCTCGCCGCCTCGGCCGCCCCCGCGCCGCTCTACCAGCACTACGCGCTGGCCTGGCACGGAACCGCGCTGACGACCACCGAGGTGTTCGGCGTCTACGCCGGGTCCGTGCTCGTGGGGCTCCTCGCGCTCGGCGAGCTGTCGAACCACGTCGGCCGTCGCCCTGTTCTGCTGGCCGCGTTGGCGGGCCAGGCCGTCGCCGTCCTCCTGTTCGCCACCGCGTCCTCGTTCGGGCCGTTCTTCGTCGGACGGGTCGTCCAGGGCGTCGCCGCCGGCGCCGCGCTCGGCACGCTCGGGGCGGCCATGATCGACCTGCACCGGCGGCACGGCACGCTCGCCAGCGCCGCCGCACCAGGCGCGGGCACGGGTCTCGGGTCGCTGGTGGCCGGGCTGGTCGTCGGCTACCTGCCCTGGCCCACCCACCTGATCTACCTCGTGCTCATCGCGGTCTTCGCGCTGCAAGCGGTCGGCGTGATGCGGATGCTGGACGCGGGCGAGACCCGGCCCGGCGTGCTCGCGAGCCTGCGGCCGGCCATCACCGTGCCGCCCGCCGCGCGGCGCGCGTTCCTGGCGGCCGCGCCCGCCGTGTTCGCCTTCTGGGCCCTGGCGGGCCTGTACGGATCACTCGGTCCCGCGCTGGCCCGCGATCTCGCCGCCAGCACCTCCATAGCGCTCGGTGGCCTGACGCTCTTCGTGATGGCCGGCTTCGCCTTCGTCACGACGATCGTCTACCGCAATCGGGAGGCCAGGCCCCAGCTCTTGCAGGGCATCGCGGCCCTCGTCCTCGGCGTCGCCGCGACGATCGTGGCCATCGAGGCCGGCTCGATATGGGGCTTCATGGCCGCGACCGCCGTGGCGGGGTGCGGCTTCGGGATGGGACTGCAAGGGTCGATCCGCAGCGTGGCCTCCTCCGTCGAGCCGCACGAGCGCGCGGGGCTGCTCTCCGCGGTCTACCTGGTCTCGTACGCCGGTATGGGCGCACCCGCTGTCGTCGCCGGCTACCTGGTCAGCAGGGGGCACAGCCTGACCGGCGTGGCCATGGGGTACGCCGTGGCGCTGGTCGTCCTCGCGCTGATCGCCCTGGTGCAGTTGCTGCGGCCCACTCGTGGGCGGGCTTGACGCGAACGTCGTTCGTACGTAGAACAGTGTTCGTGACTACGAACGTGAACCAGGACATGTACGCGGACGTGACCGTGGTCGGCGCCGGGCCCGTGGGCCTCGTGCTCGCCGCCGAGCTGGCGCTCTCGGGCGTGACGGTGCAGGTGCTCGAACGGCTGGCCGAGCCCGAGACCTCGATGAAGGCGGGCGGGATCAACGTCCCCACGGCCGAGGCCCTCGACCGCCGCGGACTGCTGCCCGCGGCCGAGCGGGTGCACCGGGAGACGATGGAGCGGATGGGCGCGGCGTTCGGCCGCAAGGCCGGGGCCGGGGCCGGGGCGGCCGCGACGCCCAGTGACGGCCGGGGAGCGGGCGCCCAGCGGCAGATGACCGGACACTTCGCCGGGATGGTCATCGACGCAGGCCTCGTCGACTGGGACGACCCCGACCTCGCCGCCCACGCCGCCGTCGCCGGAGCGAGGATGGTGCCGCAGCGCGAGCTGGAGGGGCTGCTGGCCACCCATGTCGAGCGACTCGGCGTGCCCGTACGCCGGGGTGTCGAGGTCACCGGGTTCGAGGACACCGGCGACGGCGTGCTCGTCTCCACCACCGCAGGTGCCATACGCACCGGGTGGCTGGTCGGCTGCGACGGCGGGCACAGCACCGTGCGCCGCCTCGCGGGCATCGACTTCCCCGGCACCGACGCCGAACTCACCGGGCGCGTGGCGGTCGTCGACATGGCCGACTCCTCGGTGCTCGACGAGGGGTGGGTGTGGTCGTCGCGTGGCGCGTACCGCCGCGGGCCGCAGCCCGGGCGGGTGTTCACCGTGGAGTTCGACGCTGCTCGCCGCGACGATGCCGAAAACGCAGGCACCCGGCCCCACCGGGGCGCGCCCGCGGAGCCCGTCACCCTTGAGGAGATGCAGGCGAGCCTGCGCCGGGTCTCCGGCACCGACGTCACGCTGACCGCCCTGCACGGCGCCGCGACCCGCTGGAGCGACAACACCCGCCAGGCCGCGACGTACCGGTCGGGACGTGTGCTGCTTGCCGGGGACGCCGCCCACGTGCACTCGCCGTTCGGCGGCCAGGGGCTCAACCTCGGGGTCGGCGACGCGATGAACCTCGGCTGGAAGCTCGGCGCCGTGGTCGCAGGCTGGGCGCCCGAGGGGCTGCTCGACACGTACGACACCGAGCGCCGGCCGCTGGGCGCCTGGGTGCTCGACTGGACGCGCGCGCAGGCCGGGGTGATGCGCGGGGACGCCAAGTCGGTAGCGCTGCGCGAGATCGTCGCAGAGCTGCTGGCCACCCGCTCGGGTGCGACGTACGCGGTCAAGAAGATCTCCGGTGTCACGCAGCGCGTCGAGGTGCCCGGCGACCACCCGCTGGCCGGACGGCACGCCCCCGACATCCGCCTGGCGGACGGCTCCCGCCTGGCCAACCATTCGCACGCGGGCGGCTTCATGCTGCTCGACCGCACACCGGACGGCGCGTTCGCCCGCGCCGCCGCGACCTGGGCCGGTCGGGTGCGCAGCGTGCCCGACGGCACCGATGCGGCAGGGGCGGCGCGGGCCGAGCCCGCCGGGGTGCTGGTACGTCCCGACGGCGTCGTCGCCTGGGCCGCGGACGAGGCAGAGGCCACTCCCACCGCCGTCACCGCCCTCGAAGCCGCCCTGCACCGCTGGGCCGGCGCCCCCGCGCACGAGCCGGTGGCCTGAGAGCACCGGGACGCGGCCGGGGATACGGCCGGGGATGCGGCGAGGGGCGCGGCGAGCGACCCGGCCGGTCGCCGCCCGCGCGGGGGTGGTCGGCGGCGCCGTGCCGATCGGGGAGAATGGCCCGCATGAGCGTGAGCACCCCACGGTCCGAGACGGCCGAAGCACCCCACAGGGCGGGCTTCGCCTGCTTCGTCGGCCGCCCCAACGCGGGCAAGTCCACCCTGACGAACGCTCTGGTGGGCAGGAAGGTCGCGATCACCTCGAACCGCCCCCAGACGACCCGCCACAGCGTCCGCGGGATCGTCCACCGCCCCGACGCGCAGCTGATCCTCGTGGACACCCCCGGGCTGCACAAGCCGCGCACGCTGCTGGGGGAGCGACTCAACGACGTCGTGCGCACCACCTGGGCCGAGGTCGACGTGATCGGCTTCTGCCTGCCCGCCGACCAGAAGATCGGCCCCGGCGACCGGTTCATCGCCAAGGAACTGGCGGGGATCAAGAAGACGCCGAAGGTGGCGGTCGTCACCAAGACCGACCTGGTCGACTCGAAGACCCTCGCCGAGCAGCTGCTCGCGATCGACGCGCTCGGCAGGGAGCTGGGCCTGGAGTGGGCCGAGATCGTCCCGGTCTCCGCCGCGGACGCGCAGGACGCCGCGGACGCGCAGGACGCCGCGGACGGCGGGACGCCCGCGGGCGCGCCGACGCCCGCGACGCGCCCCGGCGACGACGCGACGTCCCCCGAGCGCGACGCGCGCGGCGCGGGCCAGGTGTCGCTGCTCGCCGACCTGCTCGTGCCGCTGCTGCCCGAGAGCCCCCCGCTGTACCCGGAGGGCGACCTCACCGACGAGCCCGAGCAGGTCATGGTCGCCGAGCTGATCCGGGAGGCGGCGCTGGAAGGCGTACGGGACGAGCTGCCGCACTCGATCGCCGTGGTCGTCGAGGAGATGCTCCCGCGCCCGGACCGCCCCGCCGACCGGCCGCTCGTGGACATCCACGCCAACGTGTACATCGAGCGGCCCAGCCAGAAGGGCATCGTCATCGGCCCCAAGGGCAGCCGCCTCAAGGAGGTCGGGACGAAGTCCCGCAAGCACATCGAGGCACTGCTGGGCACGCCGGTCTTCCTCGACCTGCACGTCAAGGTCGCCAAGGACTGGCAGCGCGACCCGAGGCAACTCCGCAAACTGGGCTTCTGAACCCCGGGGCGCCGCCCCGAGGGCGGGCCAGGCGCGTTCGCCGACGTCAGGAGCCGTAGAGCGGGAGGACCCCTGTGTCGACCGGGGACGGCAGCGGAGCGGGCAGATCGATCGCCTCCCCGTACACGCCATGCACCTGCCCCCGGTACTCGCCATCCTTGGGCCGGGTGTGCAGCGTCCAGCGACCGGTACGGGGGTCGAGCACCAGCAGCGCCCCGACTCCAGCGCGCGCGTACCAGCCGTTCTTGTCGGTGATGCTCATGGCCTTCTCCGACCGCGAGATCACCTCGACGGCAAGAACCACATCCGCCGGATCGGCGAGCCAGGAGTCGTCCTCGTCCCACTCGATCGGCAGGACCGCCAGATCCGGCGTGGCGTAGTCGTCCGGATCCTCCGGCATCGCGACCGAGGACATCTCGTACGGGGCGAGGCCCTCCGGCAGACGGGGTTCGACCTGCACCCGCAGGCGGCGAATGGTACCGGCGTGCTTGCCGCGCGGCGTGGGGGACATCACGAGGCTGCCTCCGATGATCTCGACCCGCAGGCCGGTGGACGCCTCAATACGCTCAGCGACCTCGCGCAGGTTTCCAGGGCGCGGGTGCAGCACGGGAAGGGTCACTGGTGCCCACCTCCTCTCGGTGGCCGGTCGATCACCACGGTACCGGGTGGCGCCCTCGGCACGCGCAGGCCGGAAGCCGGCCTCGCTCCGGCCGGGTCCCGGCTCTGCCCCGGATCCCGCCTGCCCCGGGGCGCCGCACCGTCCGGCGAACGTCACGCCTCCCGGCGGCGGGAACCACACGCCTCGCGACCCCGCCATCCGGACCGGCGGGTCCGTGCAGGCCCTCCCGGGCCGGGGCCGGGCGATGTCCGGAGGAAGCGAGCCGCGTTTCCGCCCGCGAGAGCGGCGCGCCGCTCCGGATCCGGGCCGCCCCGGTGAGGCACCGCACCGCCTCAGTCCGTGGCAGCCCCCGACGGCACGGTCCCGCATGCTGATACGCGTCCCTCGTCACGCGCCCCTCTGGGATACAGTGCCCGCATCATGCGTTACGGGCTGCTTCTCCTTAGCTGCCGCGGTGAGGGTCTGTTGTCGTAGGTCGGCCCCCTTCCCGCGGAGTTCGGTGTTGCGGTGATCACCCCGCCCCGTCGACCGACACAGCCACCCGGCACAGTCACCCGCGGATTCCCGAGGAGCCCACGCAGATGTCCCAGCCCACGCCGAACACCAATGCGACGCACACGCAGAAGCCGTCCGGGATGCCGATCCACAAGTACGGCCCGTACGACGCCGTCGACATCCCCGACCGCACGTGGCCGAACAACCGGATCACCGTCGCGCCCCGCTGGCTCTCCACCGACCTGCGCGACGGCAACCAGGCCCTGATCGACCCGATGTCGCCGGCACGCAAGCGCGAGATGTTCGACCTGCTGGTCCGCATGGGATACAAGGAGATCGAGGTCGGCTTCCCCGCCTCGGGCGAGACCGACTTCAACTTCGTACGGTCGATCATCGAGGATCCCGACGCCATCCCCGACGACGTGACGATCTCCGTCCTGACGCAGGCGCGCGAGGAGCTGATCGAGCGGACCGTCGAGTCGCTGCGCGGCGCCCACCGCGCCACCGTCCACCTGTACAACGCGACCGCGCCCACGTTCCGCCGGGTCGTGTTCGGTGGCACGAAGGACCAGATCAAGCAGATCGCCGTCGACGGCACCCGGCTGGTGATGGAGTACGCGGAGAAGATCCTCGGCCCCGAGACCACCTTCGGCTACCAGTACAGCCCGGAGATCTTCACCGACACCGAGCTGGACTTCGCGCTGGAGGTCTGCGAGGCGGTCATGGACGTCTGGCAGCCCGAGGAGGGCCGCGAGATCATCCTCAACCTGCCCGCCACGGTGGAGCGTTCCACGCCGTCCACGCACGCGGACCGGTTCGAGTGGATGTCGCGCAACCTGTCCCGCCGTCCGTACGTGTGCCTGTCGGTGCACCCGCACAACGACCGCGGCACCGCCGTCGCCGCCGCCGAACTGGCCATCATGGCGGGCGCCGACCGCATCGAGGGATGCCTGTTCGGGCAGGGCGAGCGCACCGGCAACGTCGACCTGGTGACGCTGGGCATGAACCTGTTCTCGCAGGGCGTCGACCCGCAGATCGACTTCTCCGGGATCGACGAGGTGCGCCGCACCAGCGAGTACTGCAACCAGATGGAGATCCACCCGCGCCACCCCTACGCGGGCGACCTGGTCTACACGTCCTTCTCCGGCTCCCACCAGGACGCCATCAAGAAGGGGTTCGACGCGCTGGAGGCCGACGCGGCCGCGCAGGGCGTCACCGTGGACGAGATCCAGTGGAACGTGCCGTACCTGCCGATCGACCCGAAGGACGTCGGCCGGTCGTACGAGGCGGTCATCCGCGTCAACTCGCAGTCCGGCAAGGGCGGCGTCGCGTACGTCCTGAAGAACGACCACCACCTGGACCTGCCGCGGCGCATGCAGATCGAGTTCTCGAGGATCATCCAGGCGAAGACCGACGCCGAGGGCGGCGAGGTCACCCCGGCCGAGATCTGGAACGTCTTCCAGGACGAGTACCTGCCCAACCCGGACAACGCCTGGGGCCGCGTCCAGCTCAAGTCCGGCCAGACGACGGCCGACACGGAGGGCCGCGACACCCTCACCGTCCAGGCCGTGGTGGACGGCGAGGAGCACGAGCTGACGGGCACGGGCAACGGCCCGATCTCGGCGTTCTTCGAGGCCCTGGCGGCCGTCGGCGTGGACGCGCGCCTGCTGGACTACCAGGAGCACACGCTCAGCGAGGGCGCACGCGCGCAGGCCGCGTCGTACATCGAGTGCGCGATCGACGGCAAGGTGCTGTGGGGCATCGGCATCGACGCGAACACCACGCGCGCGTCGCTGAAGGCCGTGGTGTCCGCGGTCAACCGCGCGGCGCGGTGATCACGCCGTCCGCGGGTGATCACCGAGGGTGACTTGGCCGAGAGTGATCGGCTTCTCACCCCCTGGCAGCACCCCTGACCTGAGGGTTTCCCGAACCCCGCGCACCGGCTCCGGTGGGCGGGGTTCGGCCATGTCTGGTGAACTGGTGACGGGGTACTGACGTAGTTACGGGGATGTGGCTAACATCACGTCCACGGCGAGGATGCCGAACCGTTATGGAGGTGCGCGACGTGCTGCGAGCTCAAGGATCCAGCGGCCGGAAACCGCGCCTCTACGGCGTGCGCACCTCATGGTCGACCGTGGGCGACGGGGAGTTCTTCTGCCCCGACTGCGGGGGCGACCGCAACTACCGCCGCCGCACAGGACGTCGCCGCTTCACGCTTCTCGGCGTGCCCCTGGTGGCGCGCGGCAGCGCGGGCCCCGTCGTGGAATGCGCGGCCTGCCGCGCCCGGTTCGCGATGGACGTCCTCGACCACCCGACCACCGCGCGGTTCTCCGCGATGCTGCGCGACGCCGTGCACACGGTCGCGCTCGCCGTGCTCGCCGCCGGCGGCACGGACTCGCGGCCGGTGCGGGAGACCGCGGTCGTCACGGTCAGGGAGGCCGGCTTCGACGACTGCACGGAGGAACAGCTGACCGAGCTCGTCGACGCGCTCGCCGCGGACACCGGCCGGTACATCGTCGACCCCGGCCCGTGCGGCGCGGCGCTCGCCATCGAACTGCACGAGGCGCTCGAACCGCTCGCGCCGCATCTGGCGGCCGCGGGCCGCGAGTCGATCGTGCTGGGTGCCGCGCGGATCGCGCTCGCGGACGGCGCGTACAGCCCGGCGGAGCGCGAGGTGCTCGCGACGGTCGGCGGCGCGCTGCAGCTCGCGCCCGAGGTGACGAGGGGCCTGCTGGCGGCCGCATCGCGCACGCCGTCCTGACGCGCCGGACTGGCCCAGCACGCGCAATGACCGCGCTGACCGTGCCGGCCGGAACCGTAGGCCTGCGTGACGCGTGCGATGCGCCCTGGACCCCACGGCGCGCTTCCGCGCGCTGCCGGAATCGCCGAAACGGGCCGTGGCCGGCATGCCCCGGCCTGGCGTGCGCCCACCCGGCGCCACAACCGTCTCCGGGCCGGGGCGCGATCGCACTCGGCTAGTGGAAGCCGAGCATGCCCGGCGAGTTGATGTCGACCGTCACGACACCGGGCGGATATGCGGCCTCGGTTTCTGTGAGCAGAATCGACATGCCGGTGAACTCCGCCCTGGGCAAGGCACAGAAGAGAGCGTGGCACGTGTCGGGGCCACCGTAGCCATCACGGATCATCGTACCGACGCTGAGGGACGCGGACAGGTTCAGCGGATCGACGGCCACGGACGAGAAGGCGAGGATCCGGCGTCCGGCGCCCTCGTCGTCGGCCTCGGCCCTCATGAGGCACAGGGCGGGTACGCACAACTGCTCGCCCGGGGACAGCGCCATGTTGCCCGCCAGGAGGCTGAGGGTTTTGTGCCCCGTGGCGAGGGCTGCGACCGCGCCCGTGTCCAGGATGATCACGCGACGTCGCTCCTGGCGGCACGTACCTTTTCGGCCGCGATCCGGTAGATGTTGCCGAGGACGTCGGGGGCCTGTTCGAACTCCTCGTCGTCCAATGCCACACCGATCACGCCGCGGACTGCCTCGCGATCGGCAGCGAGACGCTCGGCGCTCTGCGCGGCGGTGGGCCGGCTGGCTGCCAGCGCCTCCACCAACTGACCGATGGTCTTTCCCTGCTCCTTCGCGAGCTCTGCGAGGTGATCCCGGGTCTCCCGCGTCACCTGAATCGTCGTCGATGCCATAGAGGCATCATAGCAACCCTATGGCGTTCGGCGGCCGGAGCGCGGCGGGTGGGCGGCACTCGCGCGACCTGGACCGTGCCCGCGCGCCATCCGTGTACGGGACAATGGGCGGCATGAGTCTGTTCCGGGACGACGGTGTCGTGCTGCGGACCCAGAAGCTCGGTGAGGCCGACCGCATCATCACGCTCCTGACCCGCGGGCACGGCCGCGTGCGCGCCGTCGCGCGCGGGGTGCGGCGCACGAAGTCGAAGTTCGGGGCGCGGCTCGAACCGTTCTCCCACGTCGACGTGCAGTTCTTCGCGCGCGGCAGCGAGCTGATCGGCCGCGGGCTGCCGCTGTGCACCCAGAGCGAGACGATCGCCCCCTACGGCGGCGGCATCGTCACCGACTACGCCAGGTACACGGCCGGCACGGCCATGCTGGAGACGGCCGAGCGGTTCACCGACCACGAGGGCGAGCCCGCGGTGCAGCAGTACCTGCTGCTGGTCGGCGCCCTGCGCACCCTGGCACGCGGCGAGCACGCGCCGAACCTGATCCTCGACGCGTTCCTGCTGCGCTCGCTCGCCGTCAACGGGTACGCGCCCAGCTTCGAGAACTGCGCGAAGTGCGGCCTCGACGGCCCCAACAGGTTCTTCTCCGTCGCCTCGGGCGGGATCGTCTGCCGCGACTGCCGGGTCCCCGGCAGCGTCGTGCCGTCGTCCGAGGCCGTGGCCCTGCTCAGCGCCCTGCTGACGGGCGACTGGCCCACCGCCGACGCGTGCGAGGCGCGCCATGTCAGGGAGGGCAGCGGGCTGGTCTCCGCCTACCTGCACTGGCACCTGGAGCGCGGGCTGCGCTCCCTCAGGTACGTGGAGACGGGCCACGGCCGGAGCGCCACGGGCGGCGCCGCGCGTGACGCGACGGGCCGGGCCTGAAAGGCGAGCCGTAGGCGGCCGGCGCGTCCGCGGCGCGGGTTCGCGGCTCGATCCGCGGCGCCTCAGTCCATTCTGTGGTGCGCCACCGCGCCGGCGTCCCAGCGCAGGCCGCTGCCCGGGGCCTCGGACGGCAGCGCGCACCCCTCGGCGATCCGCAGGGGCGTTTCGAGCACGGGCGCGGCCCAGTCGACGTACTCGAGCCAGTGGGCCGTCGGCGTGGCCGCCAGCAGTTGGGCGCTCACCTCCGGATACAGGTGGGACGACATCGGCACGCCGGACACGTCGGCGAGCGCCGCCGCGTCGCGCCACCCGCTGACGCCGCCGATGCGATCGAGGTCGGGCATCACGTAGTCACTCGCGCCGAGCCGCAGCGAGTGGGCCATCGCGCGGGGCCCGGCGAGGTTCTCACCGGCCTGGACGGGTGTGCGCAGCGCCGCCGCGAGCCGGGCCGCCCCCTCGTAGTCGTCGTGGCGCACTGGCTCCTCGATCCAGTACAGCCCCTCGTCGTCCAGGGCCCGGCAGCGGTCCTGGGCGTCCGCGAGCGACAGGGCCTGGTTGAAGTCGGCCATCACGGCGACGTGTTCCGGCAGGGCGCCGCGCACCGCGCGGACGGCGGCGAGGTCGTCGCGCGCCGAGGGCCGGCCGAGCCGCATCTTGACGGCCGAGAAGCCCTCGGCGGCCAGTTCCAGCGCCTCGTCCGCCACGGCCTGCGGCGGCAGGAGCCCCAAACCGTTGCTGTTGTAGGCGGGCACGGGACGCGGCGCGGCGCCGAGCAGCCGTGCCAGCGGCAGCCCCGCGGCCTGCGCCAGCGCGTCCCAGCACGCCGCGTCCACGCCGGCGAGGACGGACGCGACAGGCCCGCGCACGCCCACCAGCTTGAAGTGGGAGGACAGCGTCCGCCGGCAGGCGGCGGGCTCGGCCGGGTCGCCGGCCAGCCGGGCGCCCGCGTCCCGCACCAGCGTCACCACCGCGTGGGCGAGCGCCTCGGCGTAGCAGAACAGGTACGAGCGGCCCGTGACGCCCTCGTCGGTGTGGAGGTCGATGAGCACCATCGGGGCCTCGCCGATGCTGCTGACGCTGGTGCCGAGCGGCCTGCGCATCGGCAGCAGGACCGGGGTCGCCTCGACGGAGCGTACGGCCGGCCCGTTCACGCCGTGCGGCCCCCGGTCCGGTCGGCGTTGTTCTCGCCCTGTGCGGCGTGGCCCCCGGCGTGCACGGAGAGCATGTCGGCGATCGCGCGGTTGTTCGGCGTGGGGACGGAGTGCTTGGCGCCCCGATCGACCACGTCACCGCTGAGCCAGCCGACCTCCAGGCGGTTGCCGCGCTCGATGTCGTGGTGCATCGACGACGTCATGCCCTCGGGCACGGTGTCGACGAAGGCCATGCGGTCGTCCGCGTAGTCCGCCGGCAGCCCCACCCCCTGTGCCCGCGCGACCTGGACGACCTCGTCCATCACGCCGTGCAGGAACGCGCGCGAGCGCGGATTGGCGCGGATCGGGCCGATGGGGGAGCGCGCGAGCGTGGTGGTGCCGGAGAGGCCGACGAGGAAGACGAACTTCTCCCAGACGGCCCGCTCGATCCGCTCGCTCACCTCGACGTCGATGCCGGCGTCCACGCACGCGTCGCGGAAGGCCAGGACGCGCGGGGACGAGGTGCCGTCGTACTCGCCGAAGACCAGCTTCTGCATGGCACCGGAGTGGCGGATGACGCCGGGCTCGGCGATGGTGGCGGCGATGTAGGTCACGCCTCCCACGACGTGCTCGGCGCCGAGCACGTCGCGCAGGATGTCGTCCTTGACGACGCCGTTCTGGAACGACGCGACGGCGGTGTCAGGACCGAGCAGCGGCTTGACGAGCTCCGCCGCCGACGCGGTGTCCCACAGCTTGACGCCGAACAGCACGAAGTCGGCGGGTGCGTGCCCCGACGGATCGTCGGTGGCCTGGACCTCGGGGATGTGCACGTCCCCCAGCGGGCTCAGCACGCGCAGGCCGCCGGCACGCAGGGCGTCGAGCTGGCGGCCCCTGGCCACGAAGAGCACGTCGTGTCCCGCCGCGGCGAGCCGGCCGCCGAAGTAGCCGCCGACACCGCCGGTGCCCATCACCGCGATACGCATGGAGCCTCCCATAGATGAACGTGCGTACAAATATATGGAGGCCGATTTTCGTCTGTCCAGCTTGCCGCCGCCTGTGTGCGCCAGTTTTTTTGAACGGCCGACCCGGAATGCCTCGGGTTGGCATGCGTCCCCCGCGGCGGAATACCCTGTCGAGGCCCCAGGCCGAAGCGGTTCAGGGCGGACAGACGACGTCGGGAAGTCAGGAGAGCACCGGACATGGCACGACTCATGGGGCGCTCCCGCCGCGAGTACAAGTCACCGGAGCCGCACCCCTCGGGCGCCGTGCCGCCGAAGATCCCCGGCGAGCTGGTGCCCAAGCACGTCGCGGTGGTCATGGACGGCAACGGCCGCTGGGCGAAGGAGCGCGGACTGCCGCGCACCGAGGGCCACAAGGTGGGGGAGGGCGTCGTGATGGACGTCCTCAAGGGATGCATCGACATGGGCGTGAAGAACCTGTCGCTGTACGCCTTCTCCACGGAGAACTGGAAGCGCACGCCCGACGAGGTGCGGTTCCTGATGAACTTCAACCGCGACGTGATCCGCCGCCGCCGCGACGAGATGGACGAGCTCGGCATCCGCATCCGCTGGGTCGGCCGCATGCCGAAGATGTGGAAGTCGGTGGTGCAGGAGCTCCAGGTCGCCCAGGAGCAGACCGTACGCAACGACGCGATGACCCTGTACTTCTGCGTCAACTACGGCGGGCGCGCGGAGATCGCGGACGCGGCGCAGGCGATCGCCCGCGACGTGGCCGCCGGCAGGCTCGACCCGTCCAAGGTCAACGAGAAGACCTTCGCCAAGTACCTGTACTACCCGGACATGCCGGACGTGGACCTCTTCCTGCGCCCGAGCGGCGAGCAGCGCACGTCCAACTACCTGATCTGGCAGAGCAGTTACGCCGAGATGGTGTTCCAGGACGTGCTGTGGCCCGACTTCGACCGCCGTGACCTGTGGCGGGCCTGCCTGGAGTACGCGCAGCGTGACCGCCGCTTCGGCGGCGCGCTGCCCAACCAGTCGGACGGCACCCCCGCGGCCGGCTGACGGGGGCGGGCGCTCGGGACGCCGACGCGGGGCGGGCCGCCGCCGTGCCGCTTCCCGCTACTTCCCGGCGCAGTCCGCGCACGTGCCGAAGATCTCCAGCGTGTGCGCCACACCCACGTACCCGTGCTGCGCCGCCACCGCCTGTGCCCACTGCTCGACGGCAGGACCCTCGACCTCCACCGCCGCCCCGCACACCCGGCACACCAGGTGGTGGTGGTGCGTGTCGCTCTCGCAGCGCCGGTAGACGGACTCGCCCTCCGTCGTGCGCAGCACGTCGACCTCGCCCGCGTCGGCGAGGGACTGCAGCGTGCGGTAGACGGTGGTCAGGCCGACGGAGTCGCCCCGGTGCTTGAGCATGTCGTGCAGTTCCTGCGCGCTGCGGAACTCCTCGACCTCGTCCAGCGCCGACGCCACCGCCGCACGCTGGCGGGTGGACCTGCCGCGTACGGGGGGTCCGTCACTGTGCGCGGTCGTCACAGGTGCCTCCTCGGCGTCCTCGGGATGCTGGGTTCACGGCTGACTCCATTCTGCCAGCCGCCACCGATTTGATCCGGGGGGTGAGGCCGCCGCTAATCTGAGGTATTCGCCGTTCGCCGTCATCGTAATGAAGAGAGCACCGTGGCCGCCGACAAGATCGACAGCATCGTCAACCTCAGCAAGCGCCGTGGCTTCGTCTACCCGTCCAGTGAGATCTACGGTGGCCAGCGCGCCGCCTGGGACTACGGGCCGCTCGGGGTCGAGCTGAAGGAGAACCTCAAGCGCCAGTGGTGGCGCGCCATGGTCACCTCGCGCGAGGATGTCGTCGGCCTTGACTCCTCGGTGATCCTGGCCACGGAGGTCTGGCAGGCGTCCGGGCACGTGGAGACCTTCACGGACCCGCTCACCGAGTGCACGTACTGCCACAAGCGCTTCCGCGCCGACCACCTCGAAGAGGCGTACGAGGAGAAGCACGGCAAGGCTCCCGCGAACGGCCTCGCCGACCTGAACTGCCCCAACTGCGGCAACAAGGGCACCTTCACCGAGCCCAAGCAGTTCTCCGGCCTGCTGACCACGCACCTCGGCCCGACGCAGGACTCCGGCTCCGTCGCGTACCTGCGGCCCGAGACCGCGCAGGGCATCTTCACCAATTTCGCGCAGGTCCAGCAGACGTCGCGGAAGAAGCCCCCGTTCGGCATCGCGCAGATCGGCAAGTCGTTCCGCAACGAGATCACGCCCGGCAACTTCATCTTCCGCACCCGCGAGTTCGAGCAGATGGAGATGGAGTTCTTCGTCAAGCCGGGCGAGGACGAGAAGTGGCACGAGTACTGGCTCGAGCAGCGCTGGAACTGGTACACGGGCCTCGGCATGCGCGAGGAGAACATGCGCTGGTTCGAGCACCCGGCGGAGAAGCTCTCCCACTACTCGAAGCGTACGGCGGACATCGAGTACCGCTTCCAGTTCGGCGGCGGCGAGTGGGGCGAGCTGGAGGGCGTCGCGAACCGCACGGACTTCGACCTGTCCGCGCACGCGAAGGGTTCGGGCCACGACCTGTCGTACTTCGACCAGGAGGCCGGCGAGCGCTGGACGCCTTACGTCATCGAGCCGGCCGCGGGCGTCGGGCGCGGCATGCTCGCCTTCATGCTGGACGCGTTCAACGAGGACGAGGCGCCGAACGCGAAGGGCGTCATGGAGAAGCGCACCGTGATGCGCCTCGACCCGCGCCTCGCGCCGGTCAAGGTCGCCGTCCTGCCGCTGTCCCGCAACCCGCAGCTCTCGCCGAAGGCCAAGGGCCTCGCGGAGGACCTGCGGCGCAACTGGAACATCGAGTTCGACGACGCGGGCGCCATCGGCCGCCGCTACCGCCGCCAGGACGAGATCGGCACGCCGTTCTGCGTCACCGTCGACTTCGACACGCTGGACGACAACGCGGTCACCGTGCGCGAGCGCGACTCGATGGCGCAGGAGCGCGTCTCCCTCGACCAGATCCAGACGTACCTCGGCGGCCGCCTCCTCGGCTGCTGACGCCGCAGGCCGTTTGAGCCGCAGGGCCCGTCCCCACCCGGGAGCGGGCCCTGCGGCGTATTCGGGGCACGGGGGAGGCGCCCGCCGGAAAATGGGTGGGGCTTATGGCGGTGGCGCTGCTAGCGTCGCAGCATGCGCATCACGGGAATGTTCTTCCAGCACTACGAGTGAGTCCGCGGCGGCCACGCGCCGCCCCCTCGCGACCACATCGGCAGAACAGCACACATTTCGGGAGACCCCGTGTCCAAGAGCCGTAACAACCTGCTCGGCGTGGGCGGCCAGCGCAGGAAGCTGACCCGTGCCCAGCAGCAGGGCACCGCGCCGAGCGCGACCGACCGCAAGGCGGCCGCCGACCAGAAGCAGGAGCTGCTGCGCAGGATGCGCGAGCGCACCGCCGCGACCACGCAGGACGACGCGGGCGCGCAGGGCTCCGGTTCCGGTTCCGGTTCCGGCTCCGCGCAGGAAGACACCACCGCTCAGGACTGAGCGGGATCCGTCCCGTCCGGGCGTCGCGCCCGGGCGGGACGGAGCCGTTCCCAACTCGCCGCGCACACACGCCGGTTCGATCATCATTTCTTTCCGGTGAGCGGCGTGCGCTCCCTCCGCCGCGCCGAGTGGACTGGTTGGGTGGGCCCCCGTCGGACCGGCACCGCCGGCCCATCCGAGAGGGAGCCGCCCCCATGAGCCCGTCCCCAGAGGTACCGTCCGCGCCCGCGAAGGACGAGAGGTTCGAGGCGGTGCTGCGCGACACGGCCGGGCCGCTCGCCGAGGAGATCGACCGCAGTGGCCGGTTCCCGCGCGAGGGAGTGCGCGCCCTCGCGGAGGCCGGGCTGCTCGGCCTGCTCAGCTCCCCGGAGCACGGCGGGGCCGGCGGCGACCTGCGGCAGGCCGCCGGCGTGGTGGAGCGGCTCGCCGGCACCTGCGGCTCCACTGCCATGGTCCTGCTCATGCACTACGCGGCGACGACCGTGGTGGACCGCCACGGGCCGCTCGACGCGCGGCGGGACATCGCCGAGGGCAACCACCTGTCCACGCTCGCCTTCTCGGAGCGCGGCTCGCGCAGCCACTTCTGGGCCCCCGCGTCCACCGCGACCCCCGACGGGCCGGGCGCGGTGCGCCTGGACGCGGAGAAGTCGTGGGTCACCTCGGCGGGCGAGGCCGACAGCTACGTCTGGTCGAGCAAGCCGCTGCGCGCGGACGGCGTCATGTCGCTGTGGCTGGTCGAGGCCGGCAGCGCGGGCCTGGACGTGCGCGGCGACTACGACGGCTTCGGACTGCGCGGCAACGCGTCGAGCCCCGTCACGGGCAAGGGCGTCTCCGTCGCCGAGACCGCGATGCTCGGCGCCGACGGGCAGGGCCTGGACACGGCACTCGGCCTCGTACTGCCCTGCTTCCTCGTGCTCAGCGCGGCCTTCTCCCTCGGCGTGACGGAGGCGCTGCTCGACCTGACGGCACGGCACCTGACCGGCGCACGGCTCGAGCACCTCGGCCGGACCCTCGCCGAACAGCCCGTCCCCCGGCAGGAGTACGCGCGGCTGCGGCTGCGCGCCGACGCCGCACGGTCCTTCCTCGACGCCACGCTCACCGCGCTCGCGGACGGCAGCCCCGAGGCGCAGTTGCGCGTCCTCCAGGTCAAGGCGCTCGCGGCGGAGACCGCCGCCGAGGTCGCCGACGGCGCGATGCGGCTGTGCGGCGGCGCAGCCTTCCGCCGCGATCTGGGCGTGGAGCGGCGGTTCAGGGACGCGCTCGCGGCCCGGGTGATGGCCCCGACCACCGAGGCCCTGCACGACTTCTGCGGCCGCGCCGGGCTCGGCCTGCCGCTGTTCGGGGACGCCCGATGAGTGGCGTGCTGCTGGGCGCCGTCGCCTACGACCCCAAGGTCGTCACCATCTGGACCGGGTTCCGCGCCTGGCTGCGCCGCCACGACCTGCCGTTCGACTTCGTGCTCCACTCCCACTACGAGCGGCAGGCCGAGGACCTCGTGCGAGGCAGGATCGACGTCGCCTGGCACTCGCCACTGGCCTGGCTGCGCGCCCGGCGTCTCGCGGACGCGGCGGGCGTGGCCGTACGGCCGCTCGTCATGCGCGACACCGACCGCGACCTGACGTCCGTGGTCGTCGTCAGGGCCGACGGCCCTCTCGCCGGCGTCCCCGACCTGAAGGGCCGCACCGTCGCCGTCGGCGCGGTCGACTCGCCGCAGGGCACTCTGCTGCCGCTGCACCACCTCAGGGGACTCGGCCTCGAACCCGGCACCGACTTCGCCGTACGCGGCCACGAGACCGGGGTGGGCCTGCACGGCGACCACATCGGCGGCGAGCGGGACGCGGCCCGCGCGCTGATGGCCGGCGAGGCGGCGGCCGCCTGCATGATCGACGCGAACCATCTGCTGTTCGGCCAGGAGGGAACCCTGCCGCCGGGCGCCACCCGGCTGCTGACCCGCACCGACCCCTACGACCACTGCGTCCTTGCCGCCGGCCCGTCCCTCGCCCCGGAACACGGCGAGCGCCTCACCGCGCTGCTGCTCGCCATGTCCGGGGCGGACCCGGAGGTGCGCCGCCTCCTCGACCTGGAGGGGCTCACGCGGTGGCTGCCCGGCCGGGAGAGCGGCTACGCGGCGCTCACCGCCGCGGTGGACGAGACGGGGTTCTACGACGAGCAGGGCCGGATCACGGCGGCCGGCTACCTGCCGTGACGGACGGCGGCGCCCCTCCCGGGGCGGATGGCGCCGCCCCGCCCGTACCGGACGGCAGCACACCGCCCGGTACGCCCCTCGTGGAGCTGGCGGGGCTCGGCTTCGACCAGGGCGCGCACCTGCTGCTGCGCCGGGCGCTCGACCGGCTGCCGCCGGGCCGCAGGGTGGCCGTCACCGGCACTGATCCGGCACTCGCCGCACACCTGGCCGTCTGGTGCAGGCGGGAGGGCCACACCGTTGAGCAGGCGCCGCCGGGCGACGCCACGGTCCGCTCGTACGTGGTGTGCGGCGCGGCAGGCTCGGCCCGCGCCCAGGGCGCGGAGCGTGCCGGGAACCCGCTGGCCGGGCAGGTCAGCGAGCGCGCGCCGCTGCACTGGGGACTCGCGGCACGAGGCGCGCTGGTGGAGGCGGGCGGCCCGGAGGTGCCGTTCATGGTCACCGACCGGGACACCGCCTGGTACGACCTCGCGCCACGGCTGTACCGCCAGGCGGCGGCCGGGCAGTGGGACCCGCTGACGGCCGTGGACTGGGACGAGCCGTTCAGCCTCCCGGACGGCGTGGAGGCTGCGGTCGTCCAGGTCATGACGTACCTGGTGGAGAACGAGCAGGCGGCCCTGGTCGTGCCGGGGCGGCTGCTCGCCCAGGTGCACCCGCACTTCCGCGAGGTCCTGCAGCTCCTCGCCGTGCAGGCGGCCGACGAGGCCAGGCACGTGGAGGTCTTCACACGACGTGCGCTGCTGAAGGGCGGCTCGATGGGCACGTCGTCGGTGGGCGGCCGGGCGTCGCTGGCGACGCTGCTGCGCGAGCCGGACTTCTCGATCGCGTCGTTCCTGCTCTCCGTGCTCGGCGAGGGCAGCTTCCTCAACCTCCTCGCCTTCCTGGAGCGGCACGCGCCCGACCCGGTGACGCGCAGGATCAGCCACCTGGTCCGGCAGGACGAGGCCCGGCACGTCGCGTTCGGCCTCGGCCACCTCGAACACCGCGCGGGCGTGGACCCTGGGCTGCGCGGGCGGCTGCGTGGAGCCGTGGAGCGCAGGCACGACGCGCTGGTCGACACGGCGGGCCTGAACCGTGACGTGTTCGACGCGCTGGTCCTGCTGGCCGCCGGATCCTGGGACCCGGCGGCCATCGGCCGCGGCTGGCGGGCGGTCGGGCGGTTGCAGGCGGAGATGGACGAGGGACGCCGCCACCGGCTGTCGCGCCTGGGCTTCCCCGACGACGAGGCGGCGGCCCTGTCGGCACTGCACACGCGCAACTTCATGTAGCGACAGGCGCGTTGGGGCCGCGCCGGGCCGCCGTGTTCCCCGGGCGCGCCCGACGCGGTGACGTCCCTTGCCCGGCGGCCCGGGCACCGGTACGGGCGCGCACGGCCCCCGGCCAGGCGCCGGCGGGCGATGCGGCGGACCTGCGCTCGCGGGTCGTACGGGCCGGAAGGGGGCCGGGCGTGAGCCGCCCACGGTCCCTGGCGCCTCGTCGCCCTCGCAGGAGGCCGCGCACCGCACGGCCCTCCGCGGCCCTGGGCGGGCGCGTCTGATGCGTTGACGCGCCTGCCCGGCGGCCTCCGGTGCCCGCGCGCCGCACGGCGGTCCGCGCACGTACCGGCGCGGCGAC
>NZ_JAGIQL010000060.1 GCF_017813245.1 Streptomyces montanisoli | reverse complement strand
CCCCCCCCCCCCCCCCCCCCTCTCGGCGCGAGCCCGCCTCCCGCCCCCCCCGCGCGCCTGGCCTCCGGGCCCCCGCCCTCCCGACCCGGCCCGGGCGCCCGCGGCCCCGGCCGGCCGCCGGGGCCGCCGCGCGCCCGGGGCCGCGGGCCGCGGCTCCCAGCCCCCGGGACCCCGCCCACCCTCCGCCTCGGCGGACTCCCGGACGTTCCCCTTCACCCAGTCCACGATCGACGTCGTCGTCGCCCCCGGCGTGAAGATCTCCGCGACGCCCTGCGCCTTCAGCGGCGCGATGTCGGCCTCGGGGATGATCCCGCCCCCGAACACCTTGATGTCCGCCGCGTCACGGTCCCGCAGCAGCTCGATGACCTTCGCGAACAGGGTGTTGTGCGCACCGGAGAGGATCGAGAGCCCGATGGCGTCCGCGTCCTCCTGGATCGCCGTGTCGACGATCTGCTCGGGCGTCTGGTGCAGCCCCGTGTAGATGACCTCCATGCCCGCGTCACGCAGGGCGCGCGCGATGACCTTCGCGCCACGGTCGTGGCCGTCGAGGCCCGGCTTCGCGACCACCACGCGGATCGGACCGGTCACACCCATCACTGCCTCCACTCACGACACCACCACGGACCAACGGACCAAGTGAACGAACGTTATCCCCAGCATCTCTCAGGTCGCCATTTCGCGGTGCCATGCATGGGCCAAATCACATGGCCCATTTCGAACATCGCTCCGACCGATGGCCCGGCACCTGGGAAAAGACAGGTGATTGCCCGTTTTCCGGGCCGTCGAACCCTTCAGAAGATTGTCGCCGTCACGTACCGCCGGGTACAGTCGCCGCCATTGCTGTCGAGGCGAGGAAGAAGTTGGTGAACGACCAGCACGCCCAAGCCGGCTACGCCGCTTACGAGACCGACCCCCTCTTCGGCGCCCTCCCCGACGGCTACGACGCGCAGCGGTACACCGACCAGCCCCAGCAGTACGGCACGGCGCAGTACACACGTCAGTACGAAGAGCAGTACGCGGACCACCAACACGCCTACGCCGCCGCCCCCGCCGCCGCATGGGCCGGTCAGCCCGCCGACTACCCGTACGCGTACGGCCACGACCCGACGGACACCCTCGGCGGTGGCTACGACGCTCAGGACGCCTGGGGCTACCACGAGGCGCCGACCGCGTACGAGCCCACGGTGCAGTGGGCCGTACTGCCCCAGGCAGGCGCCGACGAGGCCCCGGCCGCCCATGACGCCGCCTGGTACGCCTCCCAGGACACCCTCGTCGCCGAGATGGCGCCTCCGGCGGAGCAGGTCCAGGCGGAGCCGGTCGAGGCGGAGCCCGAGCCCGCGGGGTCGCCCGTAGCGCCCGCGTCCGCACCGGACCCGGCGCCGCGCGCGAGCACCCGCCGTGCGGCAGCGACCCACAGCCGCCGCCGCGCGCCCGCCAAGCGCTCCGCGCTGTTCACGATCGCCGTGCCGTCCGCCTGCGTCATGGGCGTCGCCGGGATCGCCGCCGCGTCCGTCGGGGCCATCGGCGGCGGTGACGGAAAGCAGGACGACACCGCCAGCGCGGCCGCCGACCCGGCCGACGTCAAGCCGATCGCCGCGAACAACAAGCTGGACACGCAGCTGGCGGCGCTGAACGCGGACGCCAGGGACTTCGGCGACCGGGCCAGCCGCACCCAGGAGCGCATCGACCTCAAGGCGCGCCAGGCGGCCGAGAAGAAGAAGCGCGAAGAAGAGGCCGCCCGCAAGGAGGCCGCCAGGCCGAAGTACCTGCTGCCCGTCAAGCGGCGCGGCCTGAGCGCCTACTTCGGCCAGGCAGGCGTCAACTGGATGTCCGTGCACACGGGCATCGACTTCCCCGTCATGACCGGCACCCCGGTGATGGCCGCCACGGACGGCACCGTCCGCACGCAGTGGAACAGCAGCTACGGCAACATGGCCATCGTCACCGCGCCCGACGGCACGGAGACGTGGTACTGCCACCTCAGCAGCACGCGGGTGCGCTCCGGTTCGGTCAAGGCCGGCGACGTCATCGCGTACTCGGGAAACACGGGCAACACCACGGGTCCGCACCTGCACTTCGAGGTGCGCCCGCACGGCGGCGCCGCCATCGACCCGCTGCCCTGGCTGCGCAGCCACGGCCTCGACCCGACGTAACCGGCCCGGCAGGAGGCACTACCGCCCGGCGTTCAACCGGCGTCGAGCTGGTGGTCCGCCCAGACGTAGCTCTCCGGCAGCAGCTCGGCGACGGGCACGGCGCGCAGGCGGTCGCCCGCGCCGACGATGACCTTGAGCCCCGGGTAGTAGTCGAGGAGCACCTGCCGGCATCGGCCGCACGGCGGGACGACGCCCCGCTCGCGGTCGCCCACGGCGACGATCGTGTCCAGCTCGTACACGCCCTGCCCGGCCGCCGCACCGATGACGACCAGTTCGGCACACGGCCCTCCCGTGAAGTGGTACGCGTTGACGCCGGTGACGATCCGGCCGTCGGCGGCGCGTGCCGCCGCCGCCATGGTGTGGTTGTCGCCCCGGCAGCGCGTACGGGCGACGTGCGCCGCCGCTTCGATCAGCTCCTGGTCGACGGCCTGGGCATGCGTGGTCATCGTGTCCCCCTTCACATATGGGCGCCGACTCAGCCGCCGCCGGGTCCGGCTACAGCTTCTCGACCGGCGCGTACCGCAGCAGCAGCCGCTTCGGCTTCGGGTCGCCGAAGTCGATCTCCGCCTGCGTCTCGGAGCCGGAGCCCGACACCGTGACGACGGTGCCGAGCCCGAACTTGTCGTGCGTGACGCGGTCGCCGACTTCGAGCTTGATCACCGGGCGGTCCGTGATCTGCCCCTTGGGCCGCGACCGCAGCCCCCGGCCGCCTCCGCCGGACAGCGGCGAGAACGAGCTGCCCGACGAGGACGACACCGGGCCGGCCGGGGCCTGGGCGCCCGTACGCTTCCAGTCGAGGTGCTGCCCCGGGATCTCTTCGAGGAACCGCGACGGCGGGTTGTACGAAGGCTGGCCCCACGCGCTGCGCATCGACGACCGCGTCAGGTACAGGCGCTCGCGGGCGCGCGTGATGCCGACGTAGGCGAGGCGGCGCTCCTCCTCCAGCTCCTTCGTCTCGCCGAGGGCCCGCATGTGCGGGAAGACGCCGTCCTCCATGCCGGTCAGGAAGACGACGGGGAATTCGAGGCCCTTGGCCGTGTGCAGCGTCATCAGCGTGATGACGCCGGAGCCCTCCTCGTCCTCGTCGGGGATCTGGTCGGAGTCGGCGACCAGCGCGACCTGTTCGAGGAACTCCGCCAGCGTGCCGCTGCCTCCGGCGGCCGCCGCGAGGGCATCGCTGCCTGCCGCGGGAGCCTCGCCCTCGGCCGTGGGGGCGTCGCCGCCTGCCGCGGGGGCATCACCCTCAGCCGCAGGAGCATCGCCCTCGCCCTCGCCCACGACGGGCGCACCGGCCGCCTCCCCCGCCTGCTCGCGCGCCTGCTCGAACTCCAGCGCAACCGAAGCGAGTTCCTGCAGGTTCTCGATGCGCGTCTCGTCCTGCGGGTCCGTCGAGGACTGCAACTCCGCCAGGTATCCCGTACGTTCGAGGATCGCCTCAAGCACCGTCGCGGGCCCCGCGCCGCCCTCGACGACCGTCCGCAGGTCGTCCATCAGCGCGTTGAACCGCCGGACCGCGTTCGCCGAGCGTGCCGCCATGCCGTACGCCTCGTCCACGCGCCCGAGCGCCTGAGCGAACGTGATGCGCTCGCGCTGCGCCAGCGCGTCGATCATCGCCTCGGCGCGCTCGCCGATGCCGCGCTTGGGCACGTTGAGGATCCGCCGCAGCGGGACGCCGTCCTCGGGGTTCGCGAGGACGCGCAGGTACGCCAGCACGTCGCGCACCTCTTTGCGCTCGTAGAAGCGCACGCCGCCGACGACCCGGTACGGGAGCCCCACCCGGATGAAGATCTCCTCGAAGACACGCGACTGCGCGTTGGTCCGGTAGAAGATCGCTACGTCGCCCGCCTTGGCGTCGCCCGCGTCGATCAGGCGGTCGACCTCGTCCGCGACGAACTGGGCCTCGTCGTGCTCGGTGTCCGCGACGTAGCCGGTGATCTGGGCGCCGGTGCCCGCCTTCGTCCACAGGTTCTTCGCGCGGCGGCCCGCGTTGCGCTCGATGACGGCGTTGGCCGCGCTGAGGATCGTCTGCGTGGAGCGGTAGTTCTGCTCCAGCAGGATCGTCGTCGCGTCCGGGTAGTCCTCCTCGAACTGGAGGATGTTGCGGATCGTGGCGCCGCGGAACGCGTAGATCGACTGGTCCGCGTCACCGACGACGCACAGCTCGGCAGGGTCGTGCGCCTCGCCCGTCGACGTGTCCACGCTGGCGGCGCCGACCAGCTCGCGGACGAGCGTGTACTGGGCGATGTTGGTGTCCTGGTACTCGTCGACCAGGACGTGCCGGAATCGGCGCCTGTAGTGCTCGGCGACGTCGGGGAACGCCTGCAGCAGGTGCACGGCCGTCATGATGATGTCGTCGAAGTCCAGCGCGTTGGCCTCGCGCAGCCGCGCCTGGTACATCCGGTACGCCTCGGCGAGCGTCTTCTCGAAGCCGTCAGCCGCGGTCCCCGCGAAGGTCTCCTCGTCGATGAGCTCGTTCTTGAGGTTGGAGACCTTGGCCGAGAACGACTTCGGCGGGTACCGCTTCGGGTCCAGTTCCAGGTCGCGGCAGACGAGCGCCATGAGCCGCTTCGAGTCGGCGGCGTCGTAGATCGAGAACGACGACGTGAAGCCGAGCCTCTTCGACTCACGCCGCAGGATCCGCACGCACGCGCTGTGGAACGTCATCACCCACATGGCCCCCGCGCGCGGGCCGACGAGCTGCTCGACGCGCTCCTTCATCTCGCCGGCGGCCTTGTTGGTGAACGTGATGGCCAGTATCTGGCCGGGGTGCACGTTGCGCGTGGCGAGCAGGTGGGCGATGCGGTGCGTGAGCACGCGCGTCTTGCCGGATCCCGCGCCGGCGACGATGAGCAGCGGCGAGCCCGTGTGTACGACGGCGGCGCGCTGCTCCTCATTGAGCCCTTCGAGCAGCACGGCGGGGTCCACGACGGTGCGCGGGGCGCCGTCGCGGTGGTAGGGATCCCTGGCCGCGGGCACGTGGAACGCTCCCTCGAAGAGGTCGTCGGGCACCTGCTCGGAAGCGGTGTCCTCGGGCGGCGGGGGCTCCTCGCCGGGGGGCTGGAGGTCCGCAAGGAAATTGTCGTCAAAGAGGCTGCTCATCGCTCTCCGAGTCTAGGGCGTCCCTCCGACAGCCCGCTGGGAGTCCGGCCGAGACGGCCCGCCCGGGCCTGTCCCCGCCCGTCCCCGCCTCTCCCCGTCCTCCCCACCTCTCCAAGAGGTCACGAAAAAGTCTCGGGAATGTATCGGACCAATCGACCATCGGCCTTCCCAGCGGCATTCGCTGCCGCTAGCGTGCTCCGTCAAGTGGTCGCCCCACCGTCAACGGTCGCCCCCTACGCACCTCACGCACCTCACGTACCTCACGCACCTCTGCCCGCGTCACGTCACTCTGACCACACCGGCGCACCCCGACCCCCTCGGAGCGCCTGGAAGGAGATGCCGCCGTGGCATCGCACCGCAAGTCGCGCAACCGCAGCATCGTCCGGGCCGGCTCCCCCGCCGTGGGCATCACCACGGCCGCGCTCGCCTCCGTCACGCTGCTCTCGACGCAGACGGCCACCGCGGCGCCGACGAAGCCGCGCCCGTCGATCGAGGAGGTGCGGGGGCGGGTCGACGACCTGTACAGGCAGGCCGGCAAGGCGACCGAGGACTACGACCGCGCGAAGGAGTCCACGGCCAAGCAGCGCAAGGCGCTGGACGCGATGCTCGACGACATCGCGCAGCGCGCGGACAGCATGAACGACGCGCGGCGAAGACTGGGGATGTTCGCGGCACAGCAGTACCGGCAGGGCGCGGTCACGCCGACCGAGGCGCTGATGTTCTCCGACAGCCCGCAGGCCTACTTCGAGCAGACGCAGCTGATGGGCCGCCTGAGCGCGCGGCAGAACGCCGCGTTGGCCGACTTCCAGCACGCGCAGGCGGCTGCGGCGAAGAAGCGGACGGAGGCGTCGAAGCAACTGTCGTCGCTGACGGCGTCGCAGGAGAAGCTGCGCACGAGCAAGCGTGACGTGCAGCGGAAACTGTCGGACGCGCGTGCGCTGCTGTCGAAGCTCACGGCGCAGGAGAAGGCGCGGCTCGCGGCCCTGGAGAAGGAGAAGGAGGCCGAGGCCCGCAAGAAGGCGCAGGCCAAGGCGGCCAAGGAGGCGCGCGAGGCGCAGGCCAAGGCGGCGGAGGCGAAGAAGCGGCAGGCCGACGACCAGTCCACGAAGACCACCTCGTCCGGCTCCGGCACGAGTACGGGCACCTCCACCGGCACCGGCACCGGCACCGGCACCGGCACCGGCACCGGCAGCACGGGCAGCAGCTCGACGAAGGCCGGCAAGGCGCTGGCGTTCGCCCGCGCGCAGCTGGGCAAGCCGTACGTGTGGGGCGCCACCGGCCCCAGCTCGTACGACTGCTCCGGGCTGACGCAGGCCGCCTGGCGAGCGGCGGGCGTGGACCTGCCGCGCACCACGTACGACCAGGTCAACGCGGGCACCCGCGTCTCGACGGACGACCTGCAACCGGGCGATCTGGTGTTCTTCTACTCGGACATCAGCCACGTCGGTATGTACATCGGCGGCGGCATGATGATCCACGCCCCGCACCCGGGCGCCGAGGTCCGCAAGGAGTCGATCTACGTCATGCCGATCTACGGCGCGGTGCGCCCGGGCTGACAAACACAGGATTCACGCGCCCAGGGCTCACGCAGACACCACCAGTCGCACGGCGAGCAAAGACCACCACAGAAGCGACAGGTTCCCTCAGGTCACGCCAGTTCCTCGCTTTCCGTGCCCGGTTCGTGACCTGGACGCTTAGCGTCCTCCCATGCCAGCGCACCGAAAACCCAAGAAGCGCCCGCGACCATCCCTCGCCACCCTGGCACTCGCGGGCGCCACCACCGCCGCGACCGCCGCCACCGCGTCGGGCGGCGCCGCGCAGGCCGAGCCGCGGCAGACACCCGCCCAGGTCAAGACCGAGGTGGACGGCCTGTACCGGCAGGCGGAGGCCGCGACGCAGCAGTACAACGGCACGAAGGCCGACGTCGACGCGACCCGTTCCTCGCTGAACTCCCTGCGCGACGAGGCCGCGCGGACGACGGACCGGCTGAACACCGCGCGGGGCGCGCTGGGCGCCATCGCGTCGGCCCAGTACCGCTCGGGAGGCCTCGCACCCGCCATGCGGCTGGCGCTCTCCGGCGACCCGGAGACGTTCCTGGAGGACGCGTCCATCGCGGAGCGCGCGGGATCGCGGAACGCGCAGGCGGTCCAGCGCGTAAGCGACGCGCTGACGCACCTGCGCAGGCTGAGGACCCAGGCGGACGGCCGGCTCGCCACCCTCACCGCGCAGCAGGAGCGGCTGGCGCGGCAGAAGGCCGAGGTCAACGGCAAGCTCGCCGACGCGAAGCGGCTGCTCGCCCGGCTCAGCGCGCAGCAGCGCGCCCGGTACGAGGCGGGCGGGTACGCGGACGGTCAGGGCGACACGACGACGCCGGCACCGAACGCGCGCGCGGCCGCGGCCGTCGCGTACGCGCGCGGCGCGCTCGGCAGGCCGTACGTGTGGGGCGCGACGGGCCCGGACGCCTTCGACTGCTCGGGGCTCACGCAGGCCGCGTGGAAGGCGGCGGGCGTGTCGCTGCCGCGCACGACGTACACGCAGATCGGCGCGGGCCGACGCGTGCAGAAGTCCCAGCTCCAACCCGGTGACCTGGTGTTCTTCTACTCCGGCGTCAGCCATGTCGGCCTGTACATCGGCCACGGCGAGATGATCCACGCCCCGCACCCGGGCGCGCCCGTGCGGGTGGCCCCGATCGACGAGATGCCGTTCGCGGGCGCCACCCGACCGGCGTAACAGCGGGTGTCGCCCGCCCGCGAGCGGGTCACGATGGGCGCAGCCGAGCCGGCGACGCGACCGCGGGACGGGTCGCGGAGACGCCGCGAGGAAGGGACGGACCTGCCGTGAGACGAGCCATCGCCGTCAGAGCGACCGGAATGTGCCTCGCAGCGGGCTCCCTCCTCGTACTCGCCCCGATGCGGGTCCCACCCGACGGCTGCGGCGACCTGCCGTCGGGCCGCCTGTGCATCGAGGGCCCGATCGGCGGCGCGGGCGCCTTCACCACGCGCTACGTCCAGTACGACGAGCGCCACGAGTCGCGCGTACGCCTGGGCTACCAGCGCAGGGACCAGCGGCTGACGGCGTTCGCGAACTGGTTCGGCACGAGCAGCACGCTGCACGGCAGCACACAACTCTCCGGCCGCCTCTCGACGGCGCCGGACGAGTGCATCAGGGGCATCCTGATCGACGCGAACGGCAAGGCGTACGCCACACAGTGGACGTGCGCACGCTGACCCGGGCCCCCGGGCGTCAGCCCGGGACCCCGGCCGCCGTGAGCGGCGCGCGCAGCAGCTGTACGTAGCGGTGCACGTCCTCCGGGGGCAGGGTGCGGCATGCGCGGCAGACCCCGTCGACCAGCGACACGGGCCCGCCGGGCGCCCCGCATTTCGTGCACGTCATGTGCCGCGTGCCCGCCTGCGCGGGGGCTCCGATGGCCACGGGCTCGGGCGGGAGCTTGTCCCGCAGACGGCAGCGGACCAGGCCGCCCGGGGACATCACCGTCTGCGGCAGCCCCGACGTCAGCGCCTGGACGATTCCGGCCCGATCTACCCCGCGCGCCAGCCACTGAGCCGCGTCCGGTTCCAACGCCGTGCATTCGCGGGCGGACAGCACGAGGCGGTGGTCGACGCGGCCGAGGGTGGCGAGCACGTCGTACGCCTCCGACCGTGGCGCGGGCGCGTTGCCCGGCTGCCGCTCGGGCTCCGGCTCGGGCTTCGGTTCCGGGTCCGGCGCAGGCCGCTCCTGCCGCCGCTCCGGGTCGTCCTGGACGGCGTCGCCCGCCAGGAACCGCGCCCACCAGGCGCCGTCGCGGGCCGTGCGTGAGAAGTACGTGCGCCACACCCACCGCATGCGGCCACCGACACCGACGTTCTCTCTGAAGCGGTGCAGAAATCCTGCGCCGGACAGCGCGCGCAGTGCGGACCCGACGGCCTGCTGGCCGTACAGCGGCTGCGCTCTGGCGAGTGACTTCACGTCGATCGCGGAGCCTTCCGGCAGGGCGTCGATGAAGGCGGCGAGATACGCCTCGCGCACCGGCAGGCCATCGAAGTCGCGCGTGCGGCGCGGGCCTTGGCCGGAGGCGTCCTGCTTTCCATAGCCGGGACTGGCCTGGGGATGTGCGTACGCACGAGGGGCAGCATTAAGGTTCGTGTCAGCCACGAGATCGGTTCCTTCGATCTTGGAGGTCAGACCCCGGTTTGGTGCTGAGTACACCTGCCGGGGTCGTTCATTGTCACGACGAAAGCTAGACGGTGGCCACGCGGCGTGGCAAGCCAACCACGAAATGTAACCCTTCCGGGTACGCACGGGGTTGGGAGGGTGGGTGGGTCAAGAACCAACCTCCCCATCCTTGGGGAAGACGCTCGGATCCCGCCCCCCGAATCCCGAGTCTCAGCCGCGCCGCGCGAACGCGACGAAATCCGCCCACGAAGCGGCCGGGACGGCCAACTGGCCGTTATCCCTGAGCTTCGAGTCCCGCACGTGCACGACGCCGGGGCAGGTGGCGACCTCGACACACTCGCCGCCGCCTGTACTGCTGTACGTCGACGTCCGCCAGGCCAGGGCGACCTCGACGCAGTTGCCGCCCGAGGTGTTGCTGTAGCTGGACTTGAACCAGGTCAGGTCGGTGTTCATAGCTCCTCCGCCAACTTGCTGATGAAGCGCGCCGACTCCTCCGGACTCAGAGCCTGCCGCAGGATCATGGCATGGCGCTGCGTAGCGAGGGACACCTTGTCCGGGTCGGCATACAGCATGCCCGACAGCTGTCCTTCTTCGTAAGCGAGTTGTTCGTGGTCCGGCGTCTCCAACAGCGCCAGCGGGCCGCTGAGTCCCGGGCTCGCGATGCCGGTGGGGAGAACCTGGATCATCACATTGCGTCGCTTTCCCACTTCCAGTAGGTGGAGCAACTGCCGCTTGTGTGCGGCCAGGGGCACGATCGGGTCGCGCAGCACCGCCTCCGCGATTACGAAGCTGTACGAGCGGGTGGCCTTGCCAAGAAGGCTGTGCCGCTCCAGCCGCCCCGCGACCCGTACCCGGACCGTTTCATCGTCAAGCGGCGGCCAGTCTGCGGTAAGCAAGGCGAGAGCCATCTCTTCGGTCTGCAAAAGGCCAGGGATCAGCAGCGGTTCGTACGAGGAGACGGCGATCGCCTCCGACTCGTAGCGAATGAAGTCCTCGGCGTAGAACACATACTTCTCCGGCCGCAAGTACTCCTGCGCAGCCAGCAGTAACCCGCCCGCCTCACACAACTCGTCCGCCACGCGCAGCAAATGCAGCGTCGGCCGGCGCCTGCCCGTCTCCATCGACTTGACGTACTCGTACGAGCAACTGGCCTCGTCCGCCAGCGTCTCGCGGGTGACCCCCGAGCGCTCGCGCCAGCGTTTGATCTGGTTGCCGCAGTATCGCCAGGCCATCGGCGGCGGGGTGTTCTCCATGGGTACAACCACCCTCCGTACACGCTTCGTGACTGCTCAAGCATGACCCATCCCGGCACTCTGCGTCACATGAATCACGAGGTCGAGTGGCACTTCAGCCGTCATCCCCGCAGCGTCGCGCGCGCCCGGTCGTTGCTCTCCGTGCAGGCGGCCGAGTGGAAAGTGCCCGACGAGGTGACGGACACGTCCGTCCTGCTGCTGAGCGAACTCGTCACCAATGCCCTGCGCCACGCCGACTGCGCCCAGGGGCGGGAGATCTGGACACGGGTGCGGCTCGACAGCGACGGCGGGTCCCTGCGCGTCGAGGTGTCCGACGCCTGCGCCGCGCTGCCGCGCGTGCGGCACGCGGCGTCGGACGACGAGACGGGGCGCGGCCTCGCCCTCGTCACCGCGCTCGCGACGCGCTGGGGCGCGGCGCCCAGGGCGTGCGGGATCGGCAAGACGGTCTGGTTCGAGTTGCGCCCGGACCGCTCAGTGCGTTGACGCGAGGGCGCGACGAAGCGCTGCCGTGAGGTGGTTGGCCCGTTCGTCGCCGGGGTTGGCCATGCGGTTGTTGAGGTAGCCGAATCCGATCTCGGCGCCGGCGTCGGCGAAGCCGAGGCTGCCACTGGCTCCGTCGTGGCCGAAGGAGGCGTCGGAGAGGAGGGGACGGCCCGGGAACCCGTTGACGAGGAAGCCGGTGGAGAAGCGGATGCCGGGCGGTGTGAGGACGCCGGGCCAGCCGTCGCCGCTTGAGCGCGGTGTGAGTGCGTCGGTGATGCTCCGGTCGCTGAGGAGCCGGGGCGTGCCGCCGACGGTGGACACTGCCGCTGCGTAGATCCTGGCCAAGGCGGTCGCGGACATGATGCCGTTGGCCGCGGGGATCTCCATCGCGTGATTGGCCGGGGAGTTGAAGTCGGTCGGGCCGCCGTCGAGGAATCCGGCCGGGAGTGCTCCGCCCAGTGTCACCGACCTGACGAGGGCCGGCATGCTCATCACCTTCTCGTAGAGGGCGAGCGCTTCCGGTCCGGTGTCCTCGGGTGCGGGGTGGACGGTGGCCACGCGGGGCTCGACGTGGGCGGTGAGGCCGATCCAGGCGTCGGCCGCCAAGGGAGCGGCAAGGTACTCGGCCAGGAGTTCGTGGGGGCGCAGGCCGGTGGCGCGTCGGAGAATCTCGCCGGTGAGCCAGCCGAAGGTCAGCGCGTGGTAAGCGAAGTCGGTGCCGGGTTTCCACTGCGGGCTCTGCGCTTCGATGGCGGCGATGACGGGTGACCAACGCGAGAGGTCCTCGTAGGTCAGGTCCGCGTCGAGGGCGACCAGGCCGGCGCGGTGGGCGAACACATCGCGGATCGTGGTGTGTTCCTTGCCGTGGGCGCCGAACTCCGGCCACACCGACGTGACGGGGGCGTCGAAGTCGAGCAGGCCGCGTTGTTGTGCGATGTAGCCGGACAGGGCCATGAGGCCCTTGGTGGCGGAGAACGCGACGGCGACGGTGTCCGCGTCCCAGGGTCGTCCGGTCGCCTCGTCGGCGAGGCCGGCGTGCAGGTCGACGACCAGACGGCCGCGGTGGTGGATCGCGCATGCGGCGCCGGTTTCGGTACCACGGGTGAAGTTGTCCTTGAACGCGTCGGCGACGGGCCCGAAGCCTTCGTCGGCGAAGCCGTGGATCTCGGTCATGAGCACTCTCGTTCGGACGGTCGAGGTAACGGAGCGCTACCTGGCGGGAGTTGCCGAGGCCCTGCGCCGGTGGAGCAGGGCCGTGATGAGGGTTCCGGCGAAGAACAGGCCGGACGCCCAGGCGAAGGCGGTGGTGTAGCTGTGCAGGGCGGCCTGGCCCTGGACTGCCGCGTCGGTGGCGTTCTTGCCGACCAGGTAGGACGCTGCCGCGCCGGCGGCCAGGGTGTTGAGCAGGGCAGTGCCGATGGAGCCGCCGACCTGCTGCATGACGTTGACGGTCGCGGAGGCGACGCCGGCGTCCTCGGCGGGCACGTGCTGGGTGGCCAGCGACATCGCGGGCGGGACGATGGCGCCGAGTCCCGCGCCGATCACGACCAGTGGCGGCAGGACGTGGACCCAGTAGTTCGAGGTGAGGGTGATGGTGGTGAGCCAGAGCAGACCGGCGCCTGACACGGCGAAGCCGGCCGGCAGCACCCTCTTCGCCCCGAGGGCGGGCAGGAGCTTCGTGGTGGAGACCTGGGCGACGGACATCATCGCGAGGATCATCGGCAGGAACGCCAGCCCGGTGGTGACGGGACTGAAGCCGCGGTTGATCTGGAGGTAGTACGTAAGGAACAGCAGGACGCCGAACAGTCCCGCGCCGGTGAGCAGGAGCGCGGCGAACGCGGCGGCGCGGTCCCGGTCACGCAGCACGCTCAGGGGCAGCAGCGGGTCCTTCGAGCGGCGCTGCCAGAGGGCGAACACGGTGATCAGCACGACGCCCGCGGCGAGGAAACCCCACGTCAGGGGCGAACTCCAGGAGTGGGACTCGGCGTTGGAGAACCCGTAGACCAGGGCGAAGAGGCCGGTCGAGATGGCCACGGTGCCGGGCAGGTCGAGCCGGGAGTCCGCCTTGTCCCGCGTGTGGGCCAGCAGCCTCGTCCCGCTCACGGTGACGACGGCGGCGAAGGCGACGTTGATGAACATGGTCCAGCGCCAGTCCAGGAACTGCGTCAGCGTGCCGCCGATCAGCAGGCCGAGGACCGTACCCGAGGCTCCGATCGCGCCGAAGACGCCGAACGCCTTGGCGCGTTCCCTGGGTTCGGTGAACGTGGTGTTCAGCAGGGACAGGATGGCGGGGGCGAGCAGTGCGGCGAAGATGCCTTGCAGGGCGCGGGCGGTGACCAGGACCGTGAAGGAGGGTGCGAGGCCACCGAGTGCGGAGGCGATGGCGAAGCCGCCCGCGCCGATGAGGAAGGCCGGTTTTCGGCCGAAGAGGTCGGCCAGCCGTCCGCCGAGCAGGAGCAGGGCGGCGAAGGCCAGCGCGTAGGCGGTGATGATCCACTGCCGGGAGCCGTCGGAGAAGCCGAGGTCGGCCTGGGCCGAGGGCAGGGCGATGTTCACGATGGTGGTGTCCAGGACCACCATCAGCTGGGCCAGACCCAGCATGGCCAGGATGCGGCCACGGTGTGGTGCTGCCGTGCCCTCGGGTTTGAGGGCCGCAGCGGATGCGGTGCTCATGACGCACTCCGATTCAGGGGCGGCGGGCGATCCAGGTGGTGCGGGTGGTGTGCACGCGCAGGTCGTCGCGGTGCGCGATGCCGTGCGGCTGGGTCTCGTCCAGCAGGGCGTCAAGGGCGGCCAGGTCGTCCGCGTCGAGGACATCGGTGGCGTGGGAGCGCAGCCTGGCCAGGGACGCCTGGGCGTAGGCGTTCAGGGAAGGGCCTGCCTGGGTGCTGTCGAGGCGTATCTCGAAGGGCCGCCGCTCCTTGAGGGTGAACCCGGCGTCCTTGAGGTGATCGCTCCATTCATGGGGCGGCTGGGTGTTCGTGGCGGCGTGCAGGCGGGCCTCAAGGCCGGGCCGGCCGATTCCGGTGTCCTCGGGCAGGTACAGGGGGAAGAAGTCCATCTCGGTGACGGCGACGAGCCCGCCGGGCCGCACCTGCTCGAAGGCCTGGGCGAACGTGCGGGCCGGGTCGGCCACGTGGTGCAGGAACGAGGCGGCCCATATCAGGTCGTACGGCCCGCTCTCACCGATCACGTCCCAGGACCCGTCCAGGTTCGCCTCGACCGTGCTGATCCGGTCGGCGACACCGTGCGCGGCGGCCTGCTTGCGCAGGCGGTGCAGCATTTGCGGGGAGACGTCCACCGCCGTCACCTCCGCGGCGGGGAAGCGGCGCGCGAGGGCAAGGCTGCCGGTGCCGGGGCCGCTGCCCAGGTCCAGGATCCTGGCAGGGGCGGGGTCGGCGTGATCGGCGAGCAAGGCGGTCAGCTCGGCGAGATGGGAGGCGAGGACCTCGGCGTCCAGTTCGAGCAGCTGAGCCATCGCGATGTCGGAGCCACTGGCCCGGTCGTGCCCGTCATGCGCGTTGGTGCCGTGGATGCCGTGAATGCCGTGAATGCCGTGCTGTGTGTTCATGGCCCCGACGGTAAGGCGATCATTGTCGTCGTGTCATAGGCTCTTGCCTGTGGAGCAAGAATCGACATTGGACGCCACCGTCAGGATGCGGATCCGGTCCCTGCGCAAGGCGCGCGGCTGGTCCCTGGACAACCTGGCCGAGCGCGCGGGCATCAGCCCGTCGCAGCTCAGCCGCATCGAGACCGGGCACCGACGCATCAGCCTCGACCAGCTCAGCGCCATCTCCGCGGCGCTGGGCAAGTCCCTCGACGAGCTCGTCGAGTCCCCTGACGACTCCGACGTCGTCATCCGGCCCGAACGCGACGAGACCCGCGGCCTGACCACCTGGCTCCTCACCCAGGACAACGGCCCGCAGGGGCTCACCGTCGGCAAGATGCGCATCACCGAACAGGCGGGCGGCGTCACACCCGACGACCTGGGCGTGCATCCCGGCCGTGACTGGTTCACCGTGCTGTCCGGCGCCATCGTCCTGTACCTCGGCGAGCGCGTGATCCGCGTCGAGGCCGGCCAGGCGGCCTCGTTCGCCACCATGACGCCCCACACCCTGCGCAGCGACCAGGGCCCGGCCGAGATCCTGATGATCCTCGACCACAACGGCGAACGCAGCCATCTCCAGCCGGGGGCCGGCCACCGACCGTGACGGCCGCGGCGCGCCGGCGGCGCCGCTCTAGTGGCCGCCCTCGCCGCGGGCAGCGGGACCGCGTGCGGCGGGACCGCGTGCGGCGGGCCGGAGGCCGTCCATCAGGAGGTCGAGCAGGCGGCCGGCCCTGGCGTCGTGCCCGGGCCGGGGGGCCACGGTGAAGACGCCGATGAGCGAGGCGGCGACGTCCTCGGCGGTGACGTCGGAGCGGAGGTCGCCCGCCTCGCGGCCCGCGTCGAGGATCGTGGTGATGGCCGTGAGCAGTTCCGTCCGCGTCCGCGCGTGGGCGATCTCGCCCGCTTCGACCATCGCGAGCAGCGTGTCCAGCATGCCGTTTTTGGCGGCGATCCAGTCCCCGAACAGGTCCATCCAGCGCCGCATCGCCGCGGCCGGAGCGAGCTCGCCGAGCAGCCCGTGGGCGCCGGTCGTCAGCCGCGCGACCTGGTCCTGGTAGACGGCGTCGACCAGTGATTCGCGGGTCGGGAAGTGCCGGTAGAGCGTGGCGATGCCGACCCCGGCCTCGCGGGCGATCGCGCGCATCGACGGCTCGCCGTCGGCCGACATGAAGACGCGGGTGGCCACCGCGAGCAGCTGGTCGCGGTTGCGGGCCGCGTCCGCTCGTGGCGCGCGGGCCCCGTCCGCCCGCGGCGTGCGGGCCCCGGGGCCATCGGAAACGGAACGCGTTCCGTTTATGTTAGGGTCGTTCATGTAAACGGAGCATAGTCCGTTTCGTTGTTTCGAGACGTCCGAAACCTTCCCCTCGGCATCAAGGAGACAGGCGCCGCATGCAGGCACAGAGCAAGCAATCAACCGCCGGCGGCAGCAGGGCCGTCCAGCTCGACGCGTTCGGCGGTCCCGAAGTGCTGGACATCCGCGAGGTCCCGGCGCCGCAGGCCGGTCCCGGACAGATCCGTGTGCGGGTCACCACGGCCGGGCTGAACCCGATGGACTGGATCATGACCGCCGACGCGGACACGGCCGCCCGGTTCGGCCTGAGCCTGCCGGCCGGGTTCGGCACCGACTACGCGGGCGTGGTCGACCAGGTCGGCGACGGGGTGACCGGCTACGCACCCGGCGACCGGGTGTTCGGGGGCGCCCTCTCCCGCGCCGTCGCCGACTATGTCGTGGTCGACCCGGCCGGGGGGACCGCCGCGAACGAGGCCCACCACACGCCCGACGGCGTCGACGACCGCATCGCCGCCACCCTGACGATCGCGGGCCGCACGGCGTCGGCCGCCCTCGCCGCGGTCGGCCCCGGACCGGACGACACGGTGCTGATCGGCGGCGCGGGGGGCGGGGTCGGGGTGTTCGCCGTCCAGCTGGCGCGGATCTCGGGAGCGCGCGTGATCGGGACCGGCTCTGCGACATCCGCCGATTACCTGCGCGACCTCGGCGCCGAGCCGGTGGCGTACGGCGACGGCCTGGCCGACCGGGTCCGCGCCCTGGCCCCCAGCGGCATCACCGCCGCCATCGATCTGCACGGGGTGGAGACCGTGCACGTCGCAAGGGAACTCGGCGTCCCCGACAGCCGCATCTGCACCATCGCCGCGCAGGTCGACGGCGTGACGGCGGGCAACGGCGCGAACGCGCCCGCCGGCTCCCTGGAGGAGATCGCCCGCCTGGTCGCGGCGGCCCGGCTGCGGGTGCCCGTCGCGGCGAGCTTCCCGATCGAGCAGATCCGCCGCGCGGCCGAGCTCCAGGCCGGCCGGCACGTACGCGGCAAGGTCGTCATCGACCTCTAGTAACTGCCGTGGCCGGGCGCCATTAGTAACTGTCGTGGCCGGGCGCCCCGTTCGTCCGGTAGACGGCGACGATCGTGCCGCTCTTCGTCGTCGAAGCGCTGACCGGCTCCAGCGCGGTCGGGATCGCCCCGTCCGCGAACAGCCGCTTGCCGCTGCCGACGATCACCGGATGGATCGTCAACCTGTACTCGTCGACGAGGCCGTGGCGCATGAGGGTCTGGGCGAGGTCGCCGCTGCCGACGACCTGGATGTCGCCGCCGTCGGAGTCCTTCAGCCTCCGCACGGCATCGACGATGTCGCCTTCGAGCAGCGTGGAGTTCTGCCACTCGACGGACGTCAGGGTCCGGGACGCCACGTACTTGCGCATGCCGTTCATCCGCGCGGTGAACGGGTTGGCGGGGTCGGCGGTGGGCCAGTACGAGGCGAAGATGTCGTAGGTCTTGCGGCCGAGCAGCATCGCGTCGGAGCCCTCGTACCAATCGGCGGTGGCCGCGCCCACCTCGTCGTCGGACACCGGCTTCTGCCAGCCGCCCTGCTCGAAGCCGCTCTCGGGGTCCTCGTCCGGACCGCCGGGCGCCTGCATGACGCCGTCCAGCGTCAGAAACGTGCAAACGATGATCTCGCGCATGGTGCGCTCCCTTCGTCGAGAGGTAGACGGCGCACGGGCCGCGATCTCATCGGCCGGGCGGGCGTGCACCTCGCAGGAACAGCGCGACCGCGGTGTCGATGAGCCCGTCGAGGCGTGCCGCGTCGATCATGCCGTTGTTGACCATGGTGGTGATGCCCTGAACGGTGGCGTAGAGGATGATCCCGATTTCTTCCGGATCGCCTTGTCGCAGCGTGTCGTTCGCTTGCCCCTCTTCGATCAGGTCGTACATCTGCGCGAAGGCGGACGCGGCGGCCTGGGCGACCCGGGTCGCTCCCGGGCGGTGCTTGCCGGCGTTCATCAACGCGTGGAGCGCGGGGTTCTCGGTGGCGAAGTGGGCGAACGCCGAAACGGCGTCCCGCACGCGCGTGGGGAACTCGCGCTCGCCGCCGCCCCCGTCGTCGCCGCCGTCGCCGTCGCCCTCTGAGAGTGCGGCGTGCATCGCCGCACCCAGGCGGACGAAGCCGGCCTCGGCCAGTGCGTCGAGCAGCGCCTGGCGATCCGCGAAGTGCCGCCGCGGGGCTGCGTGGCTGACGCCGATCTCCCTCGCCAGATCACGCAGGGAGAGCCGGTCGGCGCCGCGTTCCCGCAGGCCGCGCTCTGCCGCGTCGAGGAGGGCGGCGCGCAGGCTTCCGTGGTGGTAGGGCCGCTGTTCGGCGGTTTCGGGCATGCGGACAAGCATACGCGTTAGATGTTTCCATTGACTACTTTGTTTCCGGTGGCTACATTGAGTCCCATGGCCGCTCCGCACAAGAACGAACTCGTCGTCGTTTCCGGGGCCTCAACGGGCATCGGAGCCGCGACGGCACACGCACTCGCCTCGATCGGCTACCACGTTCTCGCCGGTGTGCGAACCAGCGGTGAGGCTGACGCGATCCGGGCCGAGGGCATCGAACCGGTCACCCTGGACATCACCGTCCCCGCGCACATCGAAGCCCTCGCACAGCGCATCGCCGACGACCCTGAGCGGCGCGCATTGCGCGCCCTGGTCAACAACGCGGGCATCGAAGTCAACGCACCGGTCGAGGTGCTGCCACTGGAGCTCTGGCGTGAGCAGTTCGAAGTCAACCTGTTCGGGCACATCGCCGTCATCCAGAAGCTCCTGCCGTTCCTGCGGCGCAGCCGGGGCAGGATCGTCAACATCAGCTCGGTGGGCGGGGTGGCCGCCCTCCCGATCTTCGGCGCGTACGCGGGGACGAAGTTCGCCCTCGAAGCGGCGAGCGACTCCCTGCGCCGAGAGGTCAGGGCGCAGGGAGTACAGGTGGTGGTGGTCCAGCCGGGCGGCGTGAAAACCGAGATGGCCGCACGCAGCGGAGACGTCTCCCTCGAACTCGCCGGCGGGATGAGCGCCGAGCACCAGCGCCTCTATGGCGATCTCGTCAGATCGACGGTCGCCTCGAACGCCGCCTTCCTCGAACGCGCCGTACCCGCCGCGAAAGCCGGAGCCAAGATCGCCAAGGTGGTCACGGCCGCCCGGCCGCGCACGAGGTACACGCTCGGCATGGACGCCGCGTTCACCGTCCCCCTCGCGCGCGTCCTTCCCGGCCGCCTGCTGGACGCGGTCTTCACGTCGAGCCACCGCTCGCGGCGGGACGCGTCCGCGCGCTGACGTGGCGCGCTGACGTGGCGCGCGCCGGCGTGGCGCGCGCCGGCGTGGCGGGCGCTCAGACCAGGCGGCGGGCTGTCGCCCAGCGTGTCAGCTCGTGGCGGTTGGAGAGCTGGAGCTTGCGCAGGACCGCCGAGACGTGGGACTCGACCGTCTTGACGGAGATGAACAGCTGCTTCGCGATCTCCTTGTACGCGTAGCCGCGCGCGATCAGCCGCAGGACCTCGCGCTCGCGCTGGGTGAGGCGGTCCAGGTCCTCGTCCACCGGGGGCGCGTCCGTCGAGGCGAAGGCGTCGAGGACGAAGCCCGCGAGGCGGGGCGAGAAGACCGCGTCGCCCTCCTGCACCCGGAAGATCGAGTTCACCAGGTCGGTGCCGGTGATCGTCTTCGTCACGTAGCCGCGCGCGCCGCCCCTGATGACGCCGATGACGTCCTCCGCCGCGTCCGACACCGACAGCGCGAGGAAACGCACGGGATCCTCCGGCGCGGCCATCAGCGGCCCGCAGCGGCGCAGCACCTCGACGCCTCCGCCCCCCGGCAGGTGCACGTCGAGCAGGACGACCTCGGGGCGCGTCGCGGTGATGACCGTGACCGCCTGGTCGACGTCGGCCGCCTCGCCGACGACCTCGACGCCAGTCTCCTCGGTGCGGCCGATCTCGGCCTGCACGCCCGTGCGGAACATGCGGTGGTCGTCCACCAGGACGACGCGCACGCGGCGCGCTTCCGGTGCGTCGTCGCTGTTCATGCCTTGTCGCCCCTCGTTCGTGTCGATTCGTTTCCTGCCGCCGCCGCGGCACTTGCGCCCGCCGCGCCCGCGGCCGCCGCGCCCGCCGTGTTCGCGCCCGCGCCCGTCTCGGCGGCCCGCTCCATCTCCAGCTCGACCACCGTGCCGCCCTCGGGCGCCGTCCGCAGCACCGCCGTGCCGCCGTTGCGCTTCATTCTGCCGATGATCGAACCCCGCACGCCCATCCGGTCGTCCGGTACGGCGTCGAGGTCGAAGCCGGGGCCCCTGTCCCGTACGGAGATGAACACGGTCCGGCCCTCGACCTCCGCGTACACCTGGACCGCGCCGCCCTCGCCACCGTACTTCGCCGCGTTGACCATGGCCTCGCGCGCGGCCTGGAGCTGCGCACCGAGCTTCTCGTCCAGCGGGCAGTCGCCGACGACGACGACCTCGATGGGCACGCCGTGGTGGTCCTCGACCTCCGCCGCCGTCTTCTTCACGGCCTCCGCGAGCGTGTCGGGTTCCTCCGACTCGTCCTTGCCCGTGCCCTCCGGGCGGTAGAGCCACGCACGCAGCTCACGCTCCTGGGCGCGCGCGAGCCGCCGCACCTCGCCGCCGTCGTCGGCGTTGCGCTGGATCAGGGTGAGCGTGTGCAGCACGGAGTCGTGCACATGGGCGGCGACCTCCGCGCGCTCCTGCGCCCTGATCCGCATCAGCCGCTCCTCGGACAGGTCCTGCGTCATGCGGACGAGCCAGGGGCCGACGAGCAGGCCGACGCCGGCGACGACCGCGATCGACGCCGTCAGCACATTGCCGAACTGGGCCGCCGAGCCGCGCACCACCACGAACACCGTCAGCCCGAGCCCCACCAGCGCGACGCCCGCGACGCCGCGCGCGACCTGCAGCACCCGGCGGCGCTGCCCGATCTCCGTCCACCTGGCCCTGCGCGCGTTGTCCGCCTGGCGCCAGACCAGCACGAGCCCGCCGCCGATCAGCAGCATCGGCCAGATGTAGCGGCCTGCGCCCGCCCGCCCCATGTTCACGTTGCCGACGAAGATCGCCGCGCCGACGGCCAGCGCGACCAGCGCGAAGACCTGGCCCTTGTCGGGCTTGCGCAGCCTGCGCCTGCCGTCGCTCGTGGTCTCGAAGAGCGACCGGGGCTCGGCGGCGGACGTGCCGCCGACGCCGAGCGGCACGACGATCCAGAACACGGCGTACAGCAGCGCGCCGAGCCCCTGGGCGAAGAACAGCGCGAGGAAGGCGAGCCGCACCCATACGACGGGGAGCCCGAGGTGGCCCGCGAGGCCGCGCGCCACACCGCCGAGGAAGCGGCCGTCCGCGCTGCGGTACAGCTTGCGCGGGGGCGGCTCCTCGGTCGCTGCGGCTCGGGGCGTGGCGGCGGCTGGCATGCTCCGATGGTCACACGGGTGGCAGGGCCCGGGCACGGGTTGGCGGCCGATATCAGGGACGTCGGGGGTCAATATCAGGGACGGGCCAGGGTCGGTGCCGGTGGAGCGGGGGTTGCGGGGCAGCCACCATGGACTCATGACATCGCCGCCAGAGCACAGCGGGCACGAGGGGCAGGCCGGGGGCCCGCCCCCCGGCCGGGAGCCGCGCGGCCAGGAGCCGTCCGGCCCCGGCCGCTCCCCCGGCGACGGGCCCGGCCGCTCCCCCGGCAGCGGGCCCGGCCTCTCCTCCGGCGGCGGGCCTGGCCTTTCCGCCGGCGACGGGCCTGGCCTGTCCCCGGGCAGCGGCTCCGGTGCTCACCTGGGCAAGGGAGGGGACGCCGAGGGGCGCGGCCCGCTCAGCCGCAGCCCACGGCAGAAGGTCGTCGCGGGGGTGTGCGGCGGGCTCGGCCGGTATGCCGACGTGGATCCGGTCATCTTCCGCATCGTCATCGGCGTCCTCAGCGTCGCGGGCGGCCTCGGGATGATCTTCTACGGGTTCGCCTGGCTGCTGATCCCCTTGGAAGGAGAAGACGAGAACGAGGGCAGGAAGATGCTCTCCGGCCGTGTGGACGGCGCCGCGCTCATCGCGGTGCTGCTCGCCCTCGTCGGGTGCGGCCTCTTCCTCTCCATGCTCGGCAACGGCGGCACGCTCAGCTTCGCCACCATGCTGACGTGTGCGGTCGTCGCGTCCGCCGTCTGGTCGAAGCACCGGCGCACGAGGCCTGGCGCGGGCCGTCTCTTCGACGCGCACGCGGCGCAGGCCGTGCCCGACGCGCCGCCGGAGACGAAGGCGCCGCCCGTGCCGGGCAGCCCCTCGTGGTGGCGGGACCCGATAGTCAAGGACGGGAACACGGGGCATTACGGCACCACGTACCTCTGGGGCCCTGAGGAGGCGCTGCGTCCCACGCGCCGCGGGGCCACGCGGTGGAAGGGCGCGCGGCGCCGCGCCGTCCGCGAGGCGCCGGCGTACGGGTACGAGGCGGAGGAGGCGGCGCCCGGCGCGACGGGCGTGCGGGGGCTGCCCGACCTGTCGGACGTGCCGGGCCTGTCCGACGCGCCGCGCGGAGCGGTCGACATCGGCGGTCTCGTCTTCGTCCTCGCGCTCGTCGCGGGCGGGCTCGGGGCGGGCCTTTCGTGGCACACGCATCCGCTCGGGCTCAGCCTCCAGATCGGTTTCGCCGCGGCGCTGGCCGTGCTGGGGCTCGGCCTCGCGGTGAGCGCCTTCCTCGGACGTACGGGGTTCGGCACGATCTTCCTGACGGTGGTCACGACGCTGCTGCTCGCCGGCGCGACGGTACTGCCCGCCGACATGACCACGCGGTGGACGCAGCACACGTGGCACCCCACGACGGCGGCCGCCGTGGACGGCTCGTACCGGCTGGGCTCCGGCGTCGGGACGCTCGACCTGACCGGGCTGCGGGTCCCGGCGGGCGAGACGGTCCGTACGTCGGCCAGGGTGGGCGGCGGCCGGCTCGAGGTGCGGGTGCCCGACGGCGTCGCGCTCGACATACGGGCGAAAACCGGGGTGGGCGAGATCCGCCTGCCCGGCGACACCGGCGCCCGCGGCGGCGCGGCGGAGCTGTCGCCGAACCACTCGGTGCACCGGACGTTCCCCGCGCGCCCGGGGGCGCGGAAGGCGCCGGGGCCGGTGCCGGGCAGGATCGCCCTGACGCTCGACGTCGGGCTCGGACAGGTGGAGGTGACCCGTGCTGCGTCATGAGGCGAGGCCGGGACGGCTGATCGCGGGGCTCGTCGCCATGGCGACGGCGGTCCTCTACGCGGGCGACGCGGCGGGCGCGTGGCACACGGCGTGGTTCACGGCGCTACCGCTGTTGTGCGGCGGACTGCTGGTGGCAGCGGTCGTGGGTACGACGACTCAGAGCGCGCGACGGCGGCGCGCCCAGACGGCGTCGAGCGAGAACACGGGCGCGCCGACGAGCACGAGCGGCAGCCAGGCCATCAAGTAGGCGAGGTCGTTGCCGTAGTAGTACGGGGTGGACTGCCAGCTCACCGTCAGCCAGAGGCTGAGCGAGATCAGGGCGCCACCGGCCGCCGCGACGCGGCCCAGTACGCCGAGGAGGGTGCCGATGCCGACGGCCAGCTCGCCGAACGCGATGGCGTAGCCGAATCCGGCGGGGCTCTTGAGCGCGAGGTCGACGAGCGCGGGGATCGCGGCACTGTCCCGCACGCCCCGCATCATGTCCCCGACCGAGCCGGCCCCGCTGGAAGCGAAGAACCCGCTGGTGGTGAGCTTGTCGATGCCCGCGTAGAGGAAGGTGATGCCGAGGAAGACCCGGAGCGGGAGCAGCGCGTACACCGGGGGTATCCCGCGCAGCCCGCGAGGTCGGCGCTCCCCGCCGCCGATCGTTCCCAAACTGTCCGTACGAAAGCCCTGTGCCATCGTGGGCCCGCCTTCCTCTCCACACCGGTGCCGCGAGGCCGGTCCCGCCCGCGCGCTTCCATAGTGCATACGCGGACGACGGCCCCAGCACTCACCCCCACGGCGGGAAACCACGGGGACGGCCGGATTCTCAGCCGGTTCTCAGGAAAGCCCGGTGGCGACCGGCGGGGTGACGGCTGCGCGAACGCCACTGCGCGCATGTCACTGCGCGAACGCCGCCGCGCGGGGCTACTCGCAGACCTGGATCATGACCTCGTTCGTCTCGACGCCGCCCGCCGTGACGACCCGGACGCCGACCGGGCCCGGTTCCACCTCGGCCGGTACCGGGACGGTCAGCAGCGCGTCCGACGGGTTCGCGAAGCCGCCGGGGACCGGCACCAGCGGCACGTGGACGTGGACCGCGCCGATCCGGACGACCATGCGCGCGAGGCGGTCGGGCGTGGCGGCGCCCGGCGGGACGAAGCCGGAGCCGCGGATCTCGATGTCGTCGCCGGTCCTGATCGGCGCGTCGAGGTCGCCGGCCTCGCGGGCGCGTACCACCGACATCACCACGGGGCGGCCGCCCTCGGCGAACTTGCCCGCGAAGTAGGTGGCGGCGGACACGGCCAGCAGTAGGGCGGCCGCCCAGGGCAGGTCGGGCAGCTGGTCGGGGCGGCGGGCGAGGCGTACGGCGCACAGGGCGACGGTGGCCGCGCTGACGAAGACGTACTGCACGTCGGTGAGGCTGCCGCGCCGATCGTCGTCGCACAGCAGGTCGGACAGGCGCGGCCGGTCGGCGCGCACCTTCTGCACGTGCCGGGTGGCGACGCGCGCTGCCACGATCACGCGGACGGCCACGGCGACCGCGCACACCACGGCGAGTGCCGTCAACAGCCCGCCGCCGTGGGCGAGTCGCAGGCCGGCGAGGATCCTGGCCCGGTCGGCGTGGTGAGAGGCGATCGCGAGCCGCAGCGCCAGCACGACCATCGCGAACACGGCGAGCAGCAGCCACGCGGAGGCGACGGTGGGCGAGGTGGAGAGGCGGTTGTCGTCGCCGATGAGCGGCGCGAGCAGGCCGCCTCGGCCGCGGTGCAGGGTGGCGGCCGCGGTGAGCAGCGCGCCGACGAGGACGCCCGCGATCAGCCCGGCCGTGCGGGCCGCGGTCCATCCCGCGCCGACAGCGGTGAGCGCCTGGACGAGTACGAGCGCGACCACGCCGCCCCACACGGCGAGCAGGGTGCGGCGCCACACGGCGGACAGCCATGCCTCGCCCGCCTCGCGTCCGCGTTCGGCGACCGTACGCGCGGACTGCGTCAGCTCGTCCGACACCCACTGCCGCGAGGCGCTCGCGGAGTACTCGACGGCGGCGGGCAAGCCCTGGCCCGCGGCCAGTTCGTCGCGCTTGGCGAGGAACGCGGCGACGGCACGCCGGTGACCCTCGCGCGCCCCGTGCGGGCAGTCGCCGCAGGTGCACCCGCCCTCGTGCGCCTCCGCACGCCCCGCAGCCTCCTGCACCGCCACGCCGAACGCCACCTTCCCCGCGGGGCCTCGTACCGGCCCCGCCGCGCAACTCCGTTGGTATGACTGCGAATTCTGCCGCACCTACCGGGCGGTACCAGCCAACGGACGGCTGCGCACGGTGACGACATCGTCACGATCAGCCGAGGGAGACGGGAAGACAGGAGAAACGGCCGGTCAGGCTCACGCACCGGCCGGCGGGCAGGGCACCCGGCGCGTCAACGGCGTGGCGGCCGGGTCACCCGCGCGGATGCTTCCCGCGTCACTCCCACTCGATCGTGCCGGGCGGCTTGCTCGTCACGTCGACGACCACCCGGTTGACCTCCGCCACCTCGTTGGTGATGCGCGTGGAGATCTTCGCGAGCACGTCGTACGGCAGCCGGGACCAGTCGGCCGTCATCGCGTCCTCCGACGACACCGGGCGCAGCACGATCGGGTGGCCGTACGTGCGGCCGTCGCCCTGGACGCCGACGGAGCGCACGTCGGCGAGCAGCACGACGGGGCACTGCCAGATCTCGCGGTCGAGCCCGGCGGCCGTCAGCTCCTCGCGGGCGATCGCGTCCGCCTCGCGCAGCAGGTCGAGACGCGCGCGTGTCACCTCGCCGACGATCCGGATGCCGAGCCCGGGGCCGGGGAACGGCTGGCGCTGGACGATCTCGTCCGGCAGGCCGAGCTCCTGGCCGACCATCCGCACCTCGTCCTTGAACAGCTTGCGCAGCGGCTCGATCAGCTCGAACTCGATGTCGTCGGGCAGGCCGCCCACGTTGTGGTGGGACTTGATGTTCGCGGTGCCCGAGCCGCCGCCGGACTCGACGACGTCGGGGTAGAGAGTGCCCTGGACGAGGAACGCGACGTCCTCGCCCTCGGCGCCCGCCTCCGCGACGATCTCGGCCTGCGCCTGCTCGAAGACGCGGATGAACTCGCGGCCGATGATCTTCCGCTTCTGCTCCGGGTCACTGACCCCGGCGAGCGCGCCGAGGAACCGCTCGGACGCGTCGACCACCTTGAGCTGTACGCCCGTCGCCGCGACGAAGTCCTTCTCGACCTGCTCGGTCTCGCCCTTGCGCATCAGGCCGTGGTCCACGTACACGCAGGTCAGCTGCGTGCCGATGGCCTTCTGCACGAGCGCGGCCGCGACCGCGGAGTCCACTCCGCCGGACAGCCCGCAGATGGCGCGCTTGGAGCCGACCTGGGCGCGGATCAGCGCGACCTGCTCGTCCACGACGTTCGACGTGGTCCAGGTGGGCTCGATGCCGGCGCCCCGGTAGAGGAAGTGCTCGAGCACCTGCTGCCCGTACGTCGAGTGCATGACCTCGGGGTGGTGCTGGACGCCGTAGAGCTTCTTCTCGTCGTTCTCGAACGCGGCGACCGGCACCACGTCCGTGGACGCCGTGACGGTGAAGCCGGCGGGAGCGGCCGAGCACGTGTCGCCGTGGGACATCCAGACGGACTGCTCGTCCGGCGTGCCCTCGAAGAGCGTGGAGCCGGGCTTGGACACGTGCAGCGGGGTGCCGCCGTACTCCCGCGCGCCGGTGGCCTCGACCGTGCCGCCGAGGGCCGTCGCCATCAGCTGGAAGCCATAGCACATGCCGAAGACCGGCACACCGGCCTCGAACAGCGCCTTGTCCAGGCGCGGCGCGCCCTCCGTGTACACGGACGACGGGCCGCCGGACAGGACGATCGCCTTCGGCTTCTTCGCCAGCATCTCGTCCACCGGCATCGTCGACGGCACGATCTCGCTGTAGACCCGGGCCTCGCGGACGCGGCGGGCGATGAGCTGGGCGTACTGCGCCCCGAAGTCCACGACCAGGACCGTGTCCTCGTGGATGTTGTCGGCGGCGGTGGGTGGTGCTGCTGGCACGGGGCGGCCTTCCGGCGGTATGGCGGGGTGGTCGGTCGGTACCCCCGATTCTACCGGCGTGCGGCAGCGGGCCGTCCGTCCTGGTGCCCGTCCCGCCGACCGCCCCGTCGACCGTCCGGGCGTCTCATCATCCGGGCGCGTTGTTGGCCCTCGGCGCCCGTGAGGGCCATACTGCTGCCATGCGCGAGCACTCGACCTTCGTCTTTACCTATGGCACCGGCCAGTCCGGGTGCCAGAGGTCGTGCTGCTTGCGCTGACAAGCGACTTCCGAAAGCGCCCCGGACCGGCAAGGTCCGGGGCGCTTCCGCATTCCGGGCCGGATCCGCGTCCGGGGCACCCCGCCGACCCGAGGAGCACCCGCCATGACCGCCTCCAGTACCCCAGCCACCTCCACCGCGAGCAATGCCACCGGCGCGCACAGCCAGGAGGCCACCACCGTGATCGAGGGCGCGCGCGGACGCATCGACAGCCTGGACGACCGCATCATCGGCCTCATCCAGGAGCGGATGGCGGTGTCGGCCGCCATCCAGCAGGCGCGCATGACCTCCGGCGGCCGCCGCGTCAACATCGCGCGCGAGAACGAGATCCTGGCCCGCTACAGCACGGCCCTCGGCAAGCCGGGTGCGCCCCTGGCGCTCACGCTCCTCGAGCTCTCGCGAGGCCGTATCTGACGGGGCCGTATCTGAGTTCGGGCAAGGCGCGTGGACGGCACTCACCCGTACGGCGCGTGACCGGGCCTGCCGCACCGTCGTTGGTCCGTGCGTCCGTGCCGGCCAGGTACGGCACCCGGCAGTAACCAGCCGCATCCACGCGTGGCTATGCCGGGGCGTGTGGCGTGCCGACGGCACGCCGTGGGACCGCGCCCCGGTGCCGGTGACCGGACAGCAGGGGACAGCAGCCCGGTCACTCAGGTCGACCGGTCCCGGGGACGCCCGGGCCCGGTCGCACCCGTATCGCCCGCGCCCCTCCTTCCTCCCTTCCGCGCACGCATGCACAGCCGCCTCACGGCGACGTGACGCAGTTCACACGCCGTTCCTGTGAGTCCGATGGCAACCATCTACGCGTGTCGCGGGTCTTGCATGCGTTGACCCGGCAACGGGACGCTGCACTCGGAGGGGGGTGCAGCGTCCCTTGCGGTGGTCTCTCGCGGCGGCAGCCGGTCTCACGCCTTCTTCCGGGCCGGCACCTTCGGCACTTCCACGAACGGCAGCCGCAGCGCCCCGAACGCGCCGGCCGGCACAGCGGGCGCCTTGGGCTCCACCGCCTTCAGCCGCACGTACGCCTCGCCCTGCCCAGGCCGCGTGTCCTCGTCGCCCTTGTTCGGCCACAGCGACATCGCGCGCTCCGCCTGCGCCGTGATCGTCAGCGCCGGGTTGACGCCGAGGTTCGCGGAGACGGCCGAGCCGTCCACCACCGAGATCCCCGGGTGCCCGTAGAGGCGGTGGTAGGCGTCGATGACGCCCTCGTCCGCCGACGCGCCGATCGGGCAGCCGCCGAGGAAGTGCGCGGTCAGCGGCGTGCCCATCAGCTCGCCGACGTTACTGCCAGGGAAGCCGCCGATCTCCTCGGCGATGAGGGACGCGGCGCGCGACGCCTCCGGGATCTGCTTCGGGTTCGGCTCGCCGCGTCCCTGCCGCGCGGTCAGCAGGCCCTTTCCCGGGCCGCTCGGCTTGAGGTAGGTGGTCAGGGAGTTGTCCAGCGACTGCATGACGAGCCCGATGATGGTCTTCTCCGACCAGCGCCGGTTCGACAGCGACCGCGCCATCAGCGCGGGGTGGCGCAGCGCGTTGCCGATCCAGGCGCGTACGCGGTGGTCGCTGTGCGGCACCTGCAGGATCGACAGCGCGCCCATGGCGTTGGACCCCTTGCCGTAGCGCACCGGCTCGACGTGCGTGTGGCGGTCCGGATACATGGACGACGTGATCGCCACGCCCCGCGTGAAGTCGGCGCGTTCGGCGCCGTGGCGCGCGCGGTAGCGGCGGTCGTCGGTCTGCGCGCCGACCAGCGCCTCGGAGTTCGTGCGGGTCAGCTCGCCGAGCCGGGGCGAGAGGCGCGGCAGCAGCGACCGGTCGCGCATCGTGTGCAGCAGAGTCTGGGTGCCGTACGTGCCCGCCGCGATCACTACATACCTGGCCCTGAGCGTCCGGTACGCGCCATGCCTGCGGCGTGCCCCGGTCGGCACGGTGACGACGCGGTGCCCGCCGTCCGCGCCCTCCGTCACGGCGGCGACGGTCGTCATGGGGTGGATGACCGCGCCGGCGCGCTCCGCCAGGTAGAGGTAGTTCTCGGTGACCATGTTCTTCGCGCCGTGGCGGCAGCCGGTCATGCACTCGCCGCACTCGGTGCAGGCGGCGCGTTCCGGGCCCGCGCCGCCGAAGTAGGGGTCCGCGACCGGTGTGCCGGGCGCGACGGCGTCGGGCTGCTTGCCGTCGCTTTCGCCGGCGTCAGCGCCCGCGTCCGCCTCGGGGGCCGCGTCCGCCTCGGGGGCCGCGTCCGCCTCGGGGGCCGCGTCCTTGCCGTCGCCGAAGAAGACGCCCACCGGCGCGAGGGTGAACGTGTCGCCCACCCCCATCGCCTCGGCCGCCGCCTTCAGGTGCACGTCGGACGGTGTCATCGTCGGGTTGGTGCGCACGCCGAGCATCCTGCGCGCCTGGTCGTAGTAGGGCGCGAGCTCCTCGTGCCAGTCGGTGATCGATGCCCACTGCGGGTCGGCGAAGAACGCGGGCGGCGGAACGTACAGCGTGTTGGCGTAGTTGAGCGAACCGCCGCCGACGCCCGCACCCGCGAGGACCATCACGTTGCCCAGCAGGTGCACGCGCTGGATGCCGTAGAGGCCGAGCGCGGGCGCCCACAGGTAGTTCTTCACGTCCCACGAGTTCTTGGGCAGCGTGTCGCGGGTGAACCGGCGCCCGGCCTCGACGACGCCGACCCGGTAGCCCTTCTCCGTCAGCCGCAGCGCGGCCACCGCGCCGCCGAAGCCGGAGCCGACCACGACGACGTCGTAGTCGAACGGGCCGGTGCCGTCGCCGCCGCTCCCCTGGTTGTCCTGCTCGTCCCGGTCCTGATTCTGGTCGTGCTCGTCCTGGTCGTGCTGGTCCTCGTCGTGCTGGTCCGTGGGCAAACCGTCAGCCTCCCTGGTCAGCGCAGCCGCAGCGCCTTCATCGCCCGCAGGCCGCGGCTCATCAACTGCGCGTACGCCTCGTCGTCCATGCCGAACGAGGGGGCGAGCGGCACCAGGCGCTGGCGCGCCACCGTCTGGGCCTCGGTGAACTTGAGGATCCCCTCGGCGCCGTGGCGGCGGCCGAGTCCGGAGTCCTTCATGCCGCCCATGGGCGACCTGACGCTGGCGTAGGCGGCCGCGTACCCCTCGTTGATGTTGACCGTGCCGGTCAGCAGCCGCTCCGCGACGGCCTGGCCGTGCCGTGCGCTCTTCGTCCACACGCTCGCGTTCAGCCCGTACGCGCCCTCGTTGGCGCGCGCGATCGCCTCGTCCTCGTCGTGGAAGCGGTAGACGGAGACGACGGGCCCGAACGTCTCGTCGGCGCAGACCGCCATCGGGGCCGTGACGCCGTCGAGGATCGTCGGCTCGTAGAAGTACGGGCCGACGTCCGGCCTGGCGACGCCGCCCGCGAGGACCGTGGCCCCCTTGGTCACAGCGTCCTCGACATGCGCGCTGACCGCCTTGAGCTGGCGTTCCCCGGCGAGCGAGCCCATGTCCGCGCAGTACGCGAGGGAGGCGCCGAGCCGCATGGCCCGCGTACGGGCGACGAAGCGCGACACGAACGCGTCGGCCACCGACTCGTGGACGTACAGCCGCTCCATGGACACGCACAGCTGACCCGCGGAGGAGAAGCAGGCGCGCACCGCGCCCGCCGCGGCCTTCTCGACGTCGGCGTCGTCCAGCACGAGCATGGCGTTCTTGCCGCCGAGTTCGAGCGAGACGCCGACGAGCCGGTCGGCGGCGCCGCGTGCGACCTCGCGTCCGGTGCGGGTGGAGCCGGTGAACGAGACGTAGTCGGCGTGGCGCACCACCTCGGGGCCGACGACCGGCCCCTCGCCGAGGACCACCTGGAACACACCCGGAGGCATGCCGGCCTCGATCAGCAGCTCGCGCGCCCACAGCGCGGTCAGCGCCGTCTCGGTGTCCGGCTTCATGACGACGGCGTTGCCCGCGGCGAAGGCGGGCAGCGCGTCGCCGACGGAGAGTTCGAGCGGGTAGTTCCACGGCACGATCTGCCCGACGACGCCCTTCGGCCTGCGCGCCTCGGTGACCCTGGTCAGCGCGGGCAGGACGCCGACGTGGCGGCGCGGCCCGAGGTACGTGTGGGCGGCGCGCCCGTAGTGCCTGGCCTCGACGGCGAGGCCCTGGACCTCCTCGTGCGCGTGCGACCTGGCCTTGCCCGTCTCCAGCTGGATCAGGTCGAGCACCTCGGTCTGCCGGTCGAGCAGCAGGTCGTGGAAGCGCAGCAGGACGGCCGCGCGGCGGCGCACGGGCAGCGCGGCCCACGACGTCTGCGCCTCACGGGCGCGCGCGTACGCCGTCTCGACGTCGGCGGCGGAGGACTCCGGCAGCTCGGCCAGCACCTCGCCGGTGTACGGGGTGTGGCTCGTGGTGCGTCCTGAGCCGGTCACGCCCTTGCCGAGCCGCGCCACCAGCTCGGGGGTGACGACATCGGACGCGGTGCGGGCACCGGCGGGCGCCTGGGCGACCGGGTTGGTGGGGCCGCCGTCCGTACGGGCCACGGCGGCCGCCTCCGCAGGCTCGGCCGCCGCCGACTTCGTCGACTTTGAGTCCGTCATGGCGCGAGCGTATTCCGCATCACCGGCTTTGGGTACCCGGCGGTAACCTTCTTCACCGCGCACGCACAATGCCGCCAGTGATCGGTGGCAGTATCGCCCGCCGGGCCCGGCGGGGGCCCGGTCAGCCGCCCGGGTTCGCAGGCGGCTGCCAGCCGCGCAGGACCGTGGCGAACTTCGCGTCGCTCCAGTGCAGCGTCGGCGTCGACATGTAGATCGCGTACTCGGTGCCGGTGTCGTCGTCCACGTACATCAGGTCGGCGGCCGTGCGCGGTCCCGGCACGCCCTGCGAGACTTGCTGGGTCCAGGTGAACTTCCAGCGCGCCGCCAGCTTCTGGTCGCGGTAGGTGTCGGTGTTGAGTTCGAGCCGCTGGTAGTCGGTCAGGTGACCGACATGGCCGCCGGAACCCTCCAGGTTCTTGAGGTGGTCGAGCGGGGTCGGGAAGTCGGGCTGGGTGTCGACGCTGATGCGGACGAAGTGCAGGTCGCCGTCGGGGCTGTAGTCGATGGTGTTCACGCCCTGGACGCGCGTCCACCCCTTGGGCAGCCACAGGCTGAACCCCTCGGGTGCCGTGACCCGCCGCCATCCGGCGGGGACGTTGCCGCCGCCCGTCCCTGTGCCGCCGCCCGATGCGCCCGACTGCCCGTCGCCGTCCGCCGAGCCGCCGCTCTGCCCGTCGCCGCCGGTGTCCGGCGACGACTTCGCGCTGTCGGCCGAGGAGTTCGAACCGCCTGAGCCGTCCGAGCCACCCGAGTCGCCCGCGGCGTCCGTCGCGCCTCCGCCGCCGGGTCGCGCCGACGCCCCGTCCTGGCCCTTCGCCTGCGCCTGCCCGCCGCCGCCCCCGTACTGCGTGACGGCGAAGCCGATCCCCCCGCCGATGACGAGTGCGGCGACGACGGCGAGGGCGATGGAGCGACGGCGGGACCCGCCGCCCCTCGCGCCCGCGGCGCCTCCGCGCGGCCCGGCCGGACCGCCCCCGGCCCCCTGGGCGGGCGCCCCGCTCCCCTGGCGCGCGTGCGCGACCTGGTGCGTTGCAGAGCCGCCGTGGACGGCGGCTGGCTCGGGTGCGTAGGTGCCGTACGGGGCAGGCGCGCCCTGGTGGGGAGCCATGCCCTGGTAGGCGGCCATGCCCTGGTGCGCGGTCACGCCTTGCTGGGCGGCCATGCCCTGATGGGGCGCCACGCCCTGATGGGGCGCCATGCCCTGATGGGCGGCGGCCGCGGGCTGCGGCCTCGTGACGAACGAGGTCACGGGTGCGCTGCGGCTCTCGGCCGGGTACGCCACCGTCTCGGTCCGTCCCTCGGCCACGTCACGGAGCAGCTTCGCGCAGGCGGCCGCGTCCGGCCGCCCGGCCGGGTCCCTGTCCAGCATCGCGACGATCACGGGGGCCAGCGCGCCCGCCGACCGCGGGCGGGGCGCCTCCTCCTCCATCACGGCTTGCAGGGTGGAGAGCGCGCTGTCGCGGTGGTACGGGGACGAGCCCTCCACCGCCGCGTACAGCGTCGCCCCCAGCGACCACAGGTCGGACGCGGGACCGGGAGCGCCACCCTGTACCCGCTCGGGCGCCAGGTACTCGACGGAGCCTATGAGTTCACCGGTCCTGGTGATGGAGGCGTCGCCCTCCACGGCGGCTATGCCGAAGTCCGCGAGCAGGATCTGCCCGTCGCGCGCCAGCATCACGTTGGCCGGCTTGACGTCACGGTGCAGCACGCCGGCCGCGTGGGCGGCGCGCAGCGCGGAGAGCACGGCGCCGCCGATCCTGGCCGCTTCGCGCGCGTCCAGTGTGCCGGAGTCCTTGACGGCGTCCGACAGCGAACGGCCGTCCACGTACTGCATGACGATCCAGGGCCTGCCGTCGTACTCCAGCACGTCGTGGACCGTGACGACGTTCGGATGGGTGATGCGCGCCGCGGCGCGCGCCTCGGTCTGCGTCCGCCGGTGCAGTACCTGGCGGTCGGCCTCGGCCGCGTACAGGCCTGCCGTCAACTCCTTGACGGCGACCGTGCGGTGCAGCGTCTCGTCGACCGCTCGCCACACGCGGCCCATGCCGCCCCTGCCGATGGTCTCGCCCAGCCGGTACCGTCCGGCCAGGAGCATCCCCGCACCCGTGCTCTGTGAATCGTCCACGTACCCCGCCCTGTTCGTAGCGCGCGCCACAACAGGTTACGGAGCGAACCTGGGAACTCCGAGCGCCGGGGGTGGATGAGACAGCACTGTCACCCGGCCTGTGGGTGTTCGCCTACAGACCGTCAATCTCCTTGTGAGAACCGTAGGTTGTCTTCTCAGCCGTCGACCTTGTAGGAAGCGGTGGCCTGCTGGTAGATCTCGCTCACCTCGTCGCGCTGGCTGTCGGGGCCGATGACCTGGATGACGTGGTAGCGGCCCTTCACGATCATGGCGAGGTTGCGGACGTACACGGTGGCGCCGTTGCTGTCCTGCCACGTGTACTGGCCCTCGGCCATGGCCTGGTTGCCGACGTCGATCCTGCGCAGGCCCGACGCGCTCGCCCACGTCGACGAGCGGAACGGGCGCAACTCCGGTTCCTTGTCGCTCTGGTAGGCGAGCGGGTCGGAGCCGTCGGCCTTCACCGTGTCCCTGCCGGGCACGACGATCAGGCTGAAGCTCCCGCTCACGTAGCGGACCTGGCCGCTGTCGTTGATCGGGCTGCGCTTCCACCCCTGCCGGACTGCCACCTGGAAGCCCTCCGGGTCCTTGCGTATGACGTAGCCCTTGGCGAGCCGGGTCCCGGAACCGGCCGCGACGGTCGGCGCGCCCGTCGGTTTCGCGGGGGCGGAGGAGGTGGATGCGGAGCGGGTGGAGGCGGAGGGCGAGCCGCCCGAGGGCGCCTCCTTGACGCTCTGCCCGTGCGCGTCACCCGACTTGGGCAGGAAGACCATCGCGTAGACGACCGCGGCCACGAGCCCGAGGAGGATCAGGACCAGCAGCGTACGGCCGAGTGCGCGCGGCGTGCGGCGGCCGGTACCGCCGGGTGGGCTTGTACGGCCGTTGCGGCTGGTACGGCCCGTGCTTCCGTGCAGCTCGCCGCTCGCGTGCTCGAAGAGGTCTGCGGCCAGGCCCCTGTCCTCGCGGGTGTCCCGCTCGGCCCAGGAGGGTTCGAGCCCGTACGTGGCGGGCGCGGCGGGCGGCCGCTCCACCGCGGCACGGCCGCCGCGCTTGTGGCGGTGCCTGGCCGCCGCGCTGTCGCGCTCGGCCGCGGCCCTGCCGCGGCCCCAGCGGCGGCGCCGCCGGACCAGCTCGCCCTTGCGGCGCTTTATGGGCAGCCTGCCGTCCACGGTGGGCACCGAGACCAGGTCCTGGCCCGCGTCGGGCTCGGGCGCGGAGCGCACGAGGGACCGCAGCCACCCGCGCAGCTCCTCGAAGTCGGGGCGCTCCGTGGGGTCCTGACGCAGCAGCGACTCGACGACGGGCCGCAGCGGGCCGCAGTCCTCGGCGTAGGCGGGCGGCTCCGAGCAGACGAGCTGGACGAGCTCGGCGGCGTTCTCCTCCGGGTAGGGGGCGTGGCCCTGCACCACGCGGTAGAGCAGCGCGCCGAGCGCCCACAGGTCGGTGGCGGGCCCGATGGGCGGCGCGAGCTGCCAGTTCTCGTGCACGGGCCCCGCCTGCTCGGGGGCCCAGCGCTCGGTGACGGCTCCGACGACGGCGATACGGGCCTGGCGCGCGCGCTCGGCCGCGAGCGGGCCCGCGGAGACCGGAAGAACACGCGTCTGAACTGCAGTCTCCGAGGTATCGCGTGTGCCGACGCCTGCTTGGGAAGAGGGAGGGGGGGGGGGGGGGGGGGGGGGGGGCGGGGCGGGG